>JADQBM010000063.1 GCA_016278615.1 Clostridia bacterium
CAGGGAAAAAGAGCTGAATAGAATAACTGCAAATCTGAGAGCGGCAAAAGAAGCAAAAATACGTATTGCAGTAGGAGCTGATTCATTTTGTGATTCTCTTACACCATATGGAGAGTATACATTGAATGAAATAAGGGCACTTGTATCCGGAGGGTTGACGCCGATGGAAGCATTAGTAGCTGCAACTAAATCTGGTGCTGAAGTTTTGCGAGTTGATCATATAACAGGCACTTTGACTGTTGGAAAGTATGCTGATATTATAATTATGAAGAAGAATCCTTTAGATGATATTGATAATATGAATTATAATAATATTTATATGGTCATGAAAAAGGGCGAAATTGTAAGAAAATAAATATATAAAAGGTGACAAAAGGGGACAGAGTAATTTTGGCACAATAAGACCTTATAATGATACCTGACACTTACATTTTCCCTTAAAATAAATCTAGGGTAAGGGCTCGTGAAAAGAAAAATGGATGGGGGAATACATAATGGAAAGAAAAAACCAGTTTGCCAATGAAGTATGTTGGTAAGCTGGTTTTAATTTGAATAAATTCAGAGCTTAAAAGAATTGTGTTTGATATAGAAACTGGTGAAGCAACACCTATACTGCCAAAAAGGACCATAGATCAGTATTGTACAGATGGCGAAGTAGTAGAAAGCATTAATATAATTAACGACAAATAGGATTTGATATAAAATAAGCAGGGAACGGCATCCGTCTTCCCTGCTTTCACTGTAATGACTTCATTGTTTTTTGAAATCCATAAATTTTATTCCCTATTTTAAGAACATACGCCGCTGATAAATGCATCAAAGTCAGACAGTATCTTATTCATATCTGCCGATTCGTCATCCAGAGCCAGACCGTAAAAGGGCGGCATTTTTAATCCTCTTTCTTCTATTTCTTTTTTCAGTTCTTCTATAAATACGCCGGACCCTTCGATGATGGCATTGTTATAATCAAATTCCACAGGGCTGCCTCCCCAGTTTTCATCCCAGCTGGTTATGGAAACACCGCAAGTAGGGGAGCCGTCGCAGGCCAACACGGCAACGGTCTGATATCCTACCTGTTCGTAAGAATACATATAATCCACGGATTGCTTCGCCAATTGCCTGCAGAATGGACGAAAACCTACATTATCGTATAGGTTTTTTGTACACCACCAGCGCTGGATGCCCAAGTATAGGGTTTCTGGGCAAGCCAATTGATTGATGCCCAAACCATACTTATGCAAGGTGTCAAAAACCTCTTTGCACATACCTTCATAACGAGCTAGTCCCAAAACTTTATTGTTTGTGTTCAATAAGCATGATGATACGAAAACGATTTTCTTGCTCCTGGCATCATCTTTTCGATTATCCATATCCATCCACCTTTCTAATCATCGGTAACTCAATTATAAGCCCATATATGTAATTTTTCAAATAAGAAAACAGCTCTTTTGGAGAGACTTTTGGGGCCACTTAAAAACATTAAGGAGAATGTCGGTCTTCAAGTTTAATATTCAGTAATTAAAAAAATAACAGTAATGTAGATTTTGATTTCGAATAAGTCTTGAAAATACATTTGTTTTTCATTAAAATGAAATATAATTCAGTAAAATGAAATAATCATTGAAAGAAATCGAATCATATCTTTCGGATAATAGATAAATGGAATGAAAGGAGTCGCCATAACAAATGAGAAAAGAAGCAAGTTTAGAACAATGGCAATCTCTGTATGAGGTCGCAATCAAATTAAAGGAATTAAAGCCGTGGGAGCATTTATGGGATATGGACCTTATTGCTATACTGCTTCCGGAATATGAAGAACCCTTTTTTTGTAGTGTCATGGGCAAGGCAGGAGAATGTAATGCAATCGGTACTTATGAAGGACTTGAACACATACAGGGTTTTTACTATGTTGTAGACAACCCTAAGATACCTTTCTCCCAAATGGTTCGCTACCAAAACAATATGATGTGTTACTTCGGAAATCGGCAGGAATTACAAAGCAAGGAGCTTAAAATCATAAAAGATCTGGGATTGAAATTCAGAGGAAAAAATGAATGGATTTATTTTCACTCATTTGAGACCGGATATGCTCCTTATACTTTGGAGCAATCCCAAGTAGTTAAGCTGACTCTTGTTTTTAGGCAGTTATATATGGCGTTAGCAGCATTGATAGAAGAAAAAGTAAAAGTAGATTTTCAAGAAGGAAACATTTTGTTGAGGACCTTTGAAGAAGAATCAAATCTATGGTATACCTACGAAACCCCGAATTTTATTCCACCAAGGATTCAAAGGAAAATCACTATTTCTGATGAATTATTGGTGACAAAATTAGCTAAGAACGAAGAAACCAAGGATGAAATCGAATTAGATACGCTGTATATAAATGCTGTGATCAATGACAAAACTTTAGAAAGGCCTATTTTAGGAAATCTATTGATTCTTGCAGATCGTAAGAGCGGTATCATTATCGATCAAAATATGCTGTCCCCCGAGGATAATCTTACTAATAATGTTCTTAATATCTTTATCAATTACGTAATGCAGAAGGGCAAACCTAAAACATTATGTGTAAGAGATGAATACATGCTGGATCTCCTGCAGGATTTATGTGACAGAATCGGAGTTACGATAAAAGTTAATGAAAAACTGAAAGTAATTGATTCTTTTGAAAAGAGCTTTTCAATGCGTGGATTTTGATATTCAAAACAAATCATTTAGGAAATAAGCCTACCCCCGATTGAATGAAAATGAGAGGAGATGATCAATAATGGCTCTGTTAAAAATCAATGCCGGAGGCTATGAGTTTTTAGGAAAGTTGGAAGAGGAAAAAGCCCCAAAAACGTGTGAAGTATTTAAGACTTTGTTACCCTTAGATAACAAGCTGATTCATGTTAGATGGAGCGGTGAAGGTGTATGGATCCCTTATGGAGATTCAAGGTTAGATTTGGATTATGAAAACCATACGAGTTACCCTTCTAAAGGAGAATTTTTGATTTATCCAGGAGGCATTAGTGAGATGGAAATCATCTTGGCGTATGGTAAATGTCATTTTTCAAGCCAAGTGGGCCAATTGGCAGGAAACCATTTTTTAACAATTATTGATGGCATAGAAAAATTAGAAGATTTAGGCAAGAAAGTGCTTTGGGAAGGGGCACAACCTATTACTATCAAAGAAAATGGTTAAAAGTGAAAATGGAGCCAGACTGAGGACATGGACGTTTGAGGACGGTACTATATAAGCACAAGCAAATGATCCCCATTAAACGGGTTGGCCGCTTGTGCTTATTCTTTTATAATAAGAGGACAAATGGTCTGGCGTACTTCCCATTTGTCTACCAATTGTCTAGACTGGAACTTAATGATAGAAAAAAGCGTCTAAAAATTACCAATGATTGTATTTGAAAGGATAAAAAAGATGAAGAAAAGTATACTCTTATTAATTATATTATGCCTGGTAATGGGGGCTTCATTTTACGGCTGTACTCAGCAAAACGTGCCTATGGATGATGTTATAGAAGAATCTGAAAATGAAAGCAACCCAACTGAAAATGCTGACCAGCAAACAGAAGAACCTTCATTGGAAAAAGCGGATAAGGATGCAAATGACTTTATTTATTTGTTACAGAAAAAAGATATTTCTGGACTAGATACTGTTTTTAAGAATGCTTATTATTATACCCCTGAAATTGCGGCTAAAGTGATTACAGGTTTTGAAAAATATTATGATCTGAGTACTTTAAGGGTAGAACCGGTTCATTCGGATAATCCATCTTCTTATGATTACTTTTTTAATGTGATTGGAAGCAAAGATGGTGAAGAAAGAAGCAGTGAGCTTACAGTCTCTTATGATCCGAAAAATGATTATAAATTGAATTATAACCACTTGTTTATCAGGTACTATCCACAGGCAGAAGAAGCTGTGGGTATATATCTGGATTATTTAGAAAAAGGTGACCCAGGGGAGCTCTCTTCTTATTTGTCTATCGATATCGGACCTGAATACTATCGAGAGGAAGCTGAGCAGTTGATTGCTGAGTACAACGAGATGTATGATCTAAATTCGGCCACATATGAGTATATTGGATTTATCGACAATTTGTTTGTTTTTGTCATGACTGACGGTAACCAAAAAACCAGAGAGATAAAAGTAGGATATGGAGATGGTTTAGTAGGTATCCATGAACAAATATTATTGAATTAGTTGGTTAGATAGAATTAAACCTACATGTCATGGGTGACGTTTGGGGACGGAGCAATATTGACACATATATGATAATTTCGGCCGACCAACATGATAGTTTAAAGGGGAAAGAGGATTGTACAGTTTTTAGAAGCACGAACACCTATCCTACAATATACTATACGTATGGGCTGTAAAGATGTATAATTTATGAAAATACCTTATAAGGAGCTGACTCATGGATATCACATCTTTTTTGATATATTGTTTTATTGTGACCTATACCCCAGGACCTACCAATGTTTTGATTTTATCAACAGTTCAGCATTTTGGTGCAAAGAAGGCATTGATCTTTGGGATTGGTGGAATCTCGGGATTAGGAATGTTGCTTGGTTTATCCGCTTTTTTGAATAGTGTCCTTGTGGCATTGGTTCCGAAAATCTTAGGTATCATGCAGGTCATCGGCTGTATTTATATGCTCTATCTGGCTTATAAGATCTATCATATGAATACTTCCAAAGGGTCTGAAAAGCAGATTGCTACCTTTGGGACAGGTTTTCTGATGCAGTTTGTCAACCCAAAAGCCCTGCTGTTTACCATGACTGTTCTTCCAAGCTTTGTAATGCCTTATTATACATCGTCATGGATGTTGGCCTTGTTTGCTGTTGTAATTCTTGTAATTGGTTTTACGGCTTGTATCACTTGGGTAGTCTCCGGAACAGTTTTTAAGAGCTTTTTACAAAAATATCAAAAGGCTTCTAATACTGTCATGGCCATGTTCTTAGTGTATTCAGCCATTATGGTATCAGGCATCGTTGAGCTTATCCGAGCCCGTTGATACGGACAAACATAAGCTTACTGTTTCCGACTAAGTAATTTCCATCGTTGGTTTATTTTCTTTAATAAAACTATTTCAGCAAAGTATTTCTCAACAGAAAGCTCAGCAGTCAGGATCCCAAGCAGCATGAAAAGACAGCCTATGTAGCCTTTGAGAGAAAGGATTTCTCCAAGGAAGAGCAAACCAAAGATTGCAGCAAAAACTGGCTCTAGAGAATAGATTAGCCCAACATGGGATGGCGATGTATATTTTTGAGCAATCATCTGGATGATAAATGCAACCCCCGTACAAAAAATACTTAAGAATAGAATAAACATCTGTGTCTGCAATGCAGAGGGCAGTTTGGGGGTTTCAAATATGAAAGAAAAAACAGTACTGAATACAGCGACAAATCCGATTTGAAAAACACCAAGGGTAATCGAATCCACTTCTTTTGTCAGCTTGCCTGTGAAGATCAGATGCAGTGCTGAAAAAACAGCACAGAAAAAAGCAATTATGTCTCCGTAATTGACATTGATTTTTCCGTTGATGGCCAGCAAAGTGATACCTACCAAAGCAAAAAATACACCGGTAAGGACGCTTTTTTCAAGCTTGTCTCTGAAAAAGACCCATGAGAAGATAGGGACCAAGACGACAGCAAGGCTTGTCAAAAAGGCTGAATTGGCTGTCGTCGTATATCTCAATGAAAAAGTAAAGCAAATATATGCTAAAAAAAGCAATGTTGCAAGAGCGAAAGCATTTTTGATTACTTTCAGGTTGCTCTTAAGGATTTTTTTATAAAATACAGCACCTGACAATAAAAAAGCTATGGAGAATCTCAAGGCAATAAGATTAAATTCCTGTATTTCGGCTAATGCGACTTTTGTAAAGTAATAGGATACGCCCCAGGAAAAGGCCACAAAAAGGAGCATTAAATCTGCCTGTAATTGTTTGTTCATAATATATTCTCCTAATTAAAGAGTTTACTAACTCTTATTTGATGAATCAATTAACCCATATGAAAAGATTGTACCAATCCTGTTTCTAAAACACAATAATTACCTTCATCATCGATATAATTTTTTTTACCAAGGAGGACGTTTAAGGAGGACGTTTAGAGACGGAGCAATATTGACACATATAAAATACAGAACAAGCTCCCATTATCCATATGACATAGTTACTTTCTTTATTGGTACATACATAAAAGGAGAGAGATTAATGCTTTCATTTGTAAGCAATTCAGAGACAGCTATAGTAATTATTCACGAGATATATGGTATTAATCAAAACATAAAATCAAAGTGTAGTAATTTACATAGTCAAGGGTATGATGTTTTCTGTCCGAACCTATTATGTAGTGATTATTACTATAATTATGATAACGAAGAAGAGGCATATGTTAATTTTATTCAATCTGTGGGTATTGAAAAGTCAGTGAAAAAAATTGAATTAATATTAAAGGATCTGCGAAAAAAGTATAAGTATTTATTTATAATTGGGTATAGCATTGGAGCAACAATATCATGGTTATGTAGTACATTAAGCTATTGTGATGGGATCGTTTGTTTTTATGGTTCGAGAATAAGAGATTTTATATCAATTAATGTTAGATGTCCAGTAGCATTATTTTTTGCCAAAGTCGAGAAATCATTTGATGTAGAACTACTGATTGATGAAATAAAGACCAAACATTATGTTGAGATAATTAATATATATAATGGTGAACACGGATTTGCTGACCCGTATTCTGAAAAATTTAATTTAGAAGCATATGAGAAAGCTTATAAGGACATGGAAAGATTTCTTAAAAAGATTCAAAATAAAGATTAAGTAGATAGGTAAGGGTGACGTTGGAGACGGGAGCAATATTGACACATATAAAATACAGACCAAGCTCCCATTATCCATATAATAAACCTTATTAGTGGGCGAGATAAAAGATTTGAAAAAATTGTTAACTATTATATTTATGTTTGTAATTATACTAACGGGATGTTCACACATTAAACCTATAGATGTTATTATAACAGATTATGACTTATCAGAAGCTGAGATAATAATGAGAAGAACTTGGAAACCAGTATATGAAATGACAAATGCTAATCTAGAAACAAACCTGATATAGAGGTATCTTCCAAAGAAGAGTTTTTTGATACATATACGTTTAATTATATGAGAGATAACATTAAGGATAATATATTTGAAACAATTGTTGATATAGGAGAAAAAGGTGAAGTAGTCAAAGATGATAAAGGATTCCTTGTATATGGTGAAGGTGATATTATTGCATATATTCCTACTATATATGATGAAGGTGTATTTATTAAAAAAGCATACATTAAGGAGAGTAGATACCAGGAGGATTATGCGTATTTAAACGAAATTGAGCTAGTAATTGAGGAAGAGAGTAATGACAAAATAAGCGGATGGGCTTCAAGATTTTCTAGAACGAATAAAATGAAGATGAAGAGTGGATTTTATATATGTTTGAAGGTACAGGTAGCTATGCTTGGAAGAGATAAAAATATTCTTATAAATTGTTATGGGCAAGCGTCCTTGGCAACATCATCTAATAAAATGTTTCCGTTCGCTACGCACATTCCTTCACCGGGTGCAATCACCGCCAGGAAGAAGGGTTTTGAGGGTCTGGTTCAGGAACGTCGGAAACAAGGTGACATTAGGTGACAGACCATGCGGGATCGGGTGTCCTTGCTCGGATTGGAAAGGGGCTATTGTGAGAGTTTTAATTAGTGCACATTCGTTCGAAGTTGACGAAGCAAAGATTTATATAACACGAAGGAGAATGGTATGAAAACATTATTGCTTTTAGCAAAAGGATTTGAAACGATGGAATTTAGTGTTTTTGTAGACGTATTAGGATGGGCAAGAAATGATTATGGATATGATGTACAGCTTGAAACTTGTGGATTCAAGAAAGAAGTTATGAGTACCTTTAATATCCCTATATTAGTAGATCGGATAATAGATGAAATAAATGTTGATGAATATGATGCATTAGCAATTCCAGGAGGATTTGAAGAATATGGATTTTATGAAGAAGCATATGATGAGAAGTTCTTAAATCTCATTAGGGAATTTGATATTAAGGGAAAAATAATTGCAACGATTTGTGTTGCTGCCTTACCTTTGGGGAAAAGTGGGGTGTTGAAGAATCGTAAAGCCACAACCTACCATTTAGGTGATGGGTATCGTCAAAAGCAATTGGCAGAATTTTTAGTCGATGTAGTTAATGAACCCATTGTAATAGATAAGAATATTATTACATCTTATTGTCCAGAAACTGCATCAGGAGTTGCATTCAAACTATTAGAGTTATTGACATCCAAAGAACAGACGGAAGTAGTTAAAAAAGCAATGGGATTTTTATAAGGGTTATCTGTTTGGAGAATAAGGAGCTATTAATTTATTACTGCTCTGTCAAGGGGTAGGTCGCTGTGGGTCAGGTTCAGGGACGTTGCAAATGCGAGGACGTTAAGTGAAAGACTTATGAATGAGAAAGGATAGCACTATGCGAGATGTTTGGAAAGCTAGGTTGGCAATAGTATTAATGTCAATTTCATTCTTTTTGATGCTAGATTTAAATCATGTTAATTGTGTAGGAGACTATATACTCGAATTTTTTAATATTAGTTCATGGACTGGTGATAATGCAGGAACACATTTGACAGTATTGTATTTTGGAGTTGTTTTTCTCTTAAGCATTCTAATGGTCAAAACATATGCTTTTAATAGAATGAAATTTACAAAACAGACAGTTCTAATATCATTTATTGCTTTGGTTTCAGTATTTGTAGTATCTACTAATCTCTCGGTAAAAATAATAAAAGCAAATTCCAAAGGACTTTTAGCAATTGGATATCATAATGATCTGAGTGTATTGCAATATGATTATCAAAATGATGATTTAACAGATTTTGTTGCAGTTTTTACATTAGAGAATTATAACGATGAATATAAAGAGTTTTATGTTAGTATAGATAGCCCGTGGTATAGGAAAGAAGATACTGATAAAGTACAAATTTTAGATTGTAATGAAAATAAAGCAATATTTGAGTTATATCCTATGGAGAAACGAACTTTTATATTAAGCTTAAAAGATTATAGAATTGAAGGTGGTAGAGATTTTGTTAATGGTGGAACAAGTGCATCAATAAGCGAAATGGTTTTGTCGAATGATAGAGGTGAGAGCATATTGCTGTCGAATGAAAATTTCTTTGGCATTGTGATAAGCAAGTAAGTGATTGATTTCACAAGTCCATCATCTAACAGCGTGTTCCTAACACAAAGGGGAGCGGTGGATTGTTGCGTCCTTGAATATCCTTTTAAACCCATAATTTCTCTATTACACAAACCCTTGACAACAGATTGTAAGCAATAATGCAGTAATTAAAAAATAACAGTTAATGTAGATTTTGATTTCGAATGAGTCTTGACAATACATTTGTTTTTCATTAAAATGAAAATGATTTCATTAAAATGAAATATAATTCAATAAAATGAAAGAGATGATGTGAATGAAAGGAACCAATAATTCATTATATAATCAAAACCCATTATTACTTCTATCATATTTGTCAAAGAATCAGAATAAAAGACTAATATTATCCCAAATTGCTGAAGAAACAGGCCTGAGTATAGGAAGTGTACACAAGACATTAAAAGAATTTGAATTGATGAGCTTGATCCATTTAGAAAAGGTAGGAAGAAGTACTCTATTTAGAATTAATAAAATGAACCCACTTGTAAAATCATTTAGAGTGTTTGATAATTTGGTAGATATTAACGACTTAGTATCTGAAATAAAGGATATCTCAAAAAAAATTATTTTATTTGGAAGCTGTGCAGTTGGTACCGATACAAACGATAGTGATATAGATATTTTTATATTAACTGATACAGATTTAAAAAGAACTGTTGAAGATAAGGTCTTTTCATACAAATCTGATAGAGAAATAAGACAGGTAATCGTTGATACATTCGAACTAATGGAGATAGAAAAAAATGATAAAGTATTTTATGATGAAGTTATGAAAGGAATCGTGATTTGGGAGGAAAGTCATGAATACGATTGAAAATTATTCAAAAAGGAAAATTGAAAACTGGAAGATATTCAAACGAAATGATTTTAAAAGAATTAAATGTTGGGAGAAATGATTTTAAAACAGCAGAAAAAAGTATTATGGATAAAAATTATAAAGGGGCTACTATACAGGCTTATTATGCTATTTTTCATGCTGTAAGAGCACTCTTGTTTAAAGCAGGTTATAGGGAAGAGAGCCATTTTGCATTAAAAGTTGCATTTAGAATGTTAAAAGATGTTTTTAATACATTGGAACGAGGAATGAATCTTAGAGAAATGGCTGATTATAAAGAAACTTTTTCCGAAAATGGAGCATAAAACTTAATTCACGCAGTTGAAAAATCATTGAAAGAAATCGAATTATATCTTTCGGATAATGGATAAAGGTGTTTCCCTTTCTAAAAAGAAGATAAAGGGGACGTTAGGGGACGTTGGGGGACGGAGCAATATTGACACATATAAAATACAGAATAAGCTCCCATTATCCATATAATAAACCTGTTAATAAAGCATTATATAGTAGTGAAAATACAGAATTTCATACACTTTTTACTATCAAGATAATTGATTATATTTTAGTTTTTATGGTGGTGAACGAAAGATGAAGGAAAATCTTATTGCGCCCTGTGGTATGAATTGTGGAGTATGTGTCAGCTATCAGGCGATGAAAAATGATTTGAACAAGCAAGGGTTTAAAAGAGTCTATTGCGCGGGTTGTTTGCCTCGTGGGGAAAACTGCCTTCATATGAGAGACCAGTGCGTGACATTAGGAAAAGGGCTGCTGCGGTTTTGTTATGAGTGTAAGGACTTTCCTTGCAAACGCCTAAAATCTCTCGATAAACGTTATCACACAAAATACCATATGAGCATGATAGAAAACTTAAGAGACATAAAAGAAAATGGCATCGAAGGCTTTCTAAGAAAAGAAGAGGAAAAATGGAGGTGCCCTGATTGTGGCGATACTATATGTTGTCATAATGGACTATGTCTAAATTGTAAACTTGATAAGCTGCGTAAAAATAGAAAATATCGTTGGGACGAGGAGTAGGTATAGTTTTATAGTATCTAAAGAGATAATTACTAAAGATAGAGGAGATGGATTTATGAATTTAAAAAAACTTAGAGAAGCGGAAGAAAGATTCTTCATGCAGTACCCTGAAGGTTTTTCTGACCCTCTAATGCTGGAAATAGCAAAGAAACATAAAATTGAGAAGATGAGACAATTAGCACAGGATAGCTTTGCCTTCAATCAATTTGATAGTTTCCATGAAGTTGTTGACTCCATGAGTAAAATTGTTAGCCGGTCTTCTTTGATTTCACTTTTTGAGAAGCCTAAGTTTAAAGATTTAGTTAAAGTGTTGAGCGACAATGAGAAAGAGAGCCTATCTCACGGGCTTAAAGAATTTTTACATGGTGATCAAGAGTTTGGCTTTGAACAGATGGCAGGCTTACTAAGACAATACAAGCTGGCAAAATGGCCCTTGATAACAGTGTTTCCGGTTTATTATAATCCAAGTATTGAAGTCTTTGTGAAACCTACTACAGCAAAAAGTGTTATTAAATACTTCGAGTTAGAAATTCCAAAGTACAGCCCAAACCCTACATATGAATTTTATAAAGCATATCGTGAGGAAGTCAACCAAATGAAAAAGGAATTGGATGTTTCATTACAGTCAGATAATGCTGCTTTTTGTGGTTTTCTTATGATGTCTATTGAGGCACATTAAAAAGACACGATTGACGAAGGAGAATATTTATACAATAGGAGGATGAGAATGATAATATTGGCGATCGCAACAACTATAATTGTCGGATTTGTAGGGGCAGGGCTGGGGCATGATTACATGAACTCTCCAGAATTAGGAACGATATTGGCTGTCGCAACAATGGGTGGATTTATTATGGCTGCAATAAGGGAAAACAACCACGGGAAATGACTATAAAAAGCACAGCGCTGAATGAATATCTAATATTATATGGATATGGTTATGGACAACCATTTTCAAATAATAATTCAAACATATATAATAAAAAGTATTCAGGAGATAATAGTATCAACTATGAAAATGAATTACAGTTCCGTTGTTCGGTGCCAGGCATCGATAGGCTCATTGAATCAATTTGACTATTGCAATGAAGTGGTAATAAATTAAGTCCTTCTACCTATTAAACAAAACTAACGGGAGGGTTTTTATTTTTGTTAAAAAATATTTCAGGATTATATTGACAAAAACAAACTACAAGTGTAGTCTAGTATTAACTACAGTTGTAGTTAGAAAGGAGATTTGTTTAATGAAAGAAATGCCGCAAATATCGGATTCTGAGTGGAAAGTGATGAATGTTCTTTGGACTGAGTCGCCAGTTACTGCAAATCAAGTGATGGATAAAGTTGCAATGGATTGGAAACCGACTACGGTAAAAACATTGCTAAGTCGTTTGGTAAAAAAAGAGGCAGTGGGATTTAAAGAGAATAACAGAACATATTTATATTATCCCTTAATAAATGAAGAAGAGTATGTTAAAGCCGAGAGTAAAACATTCTTGAAAAAAGTTTATGGGGGTGGACTGAAAGCTATGCTAATAAACTTTCTGGAAATAGAAAGGTTATCAGATGAAGAAATAAATGAGCTTAAAAGGATCCTTGACAAAAAGTCGGATTAAGCGAGGTGGAGTATGGAAGTAATAAAGGGGTTTATAGATTGGTTGTTCTCAACATCGCTAAACGGAAGCGTACTGATAGGTATTATACTATTGGTGAAAGCAGGACTGGATAGAAAGATAGGAGTGCAAGGGCATTATTACATTTGGCTACTTTTGATCATCAGAATGGTGATGCCATTTTCTCCACAGTGTTTTACAAGTGTGTATAACTTACTGAACTTGAATAAAGATAGAACTATAATAACGGGAAATACTTATCATGGGCAAGAATATGGGTTTATAGAAGAACCTGTTTTGGATAAGTTCCTGTTTTCAGAGAGCTTCCTACATAGTACAGATTTTAAAATAATGGTTATTTGGTTGGTAGGTGTCTTGGTTTTCAGCATCATAACTGTGAGGGTAAACTTTCAGTTTTGGCAAAGGATTAAAGCCAGTAG
Source organism: Clostridia bacterium (assembly GCA_016278615.1). Taxonomy (GTDB): domain Bacteria; phylum Bacillota; class Clostridia; order Peptostreptococcales; family JAAYPU01; genus Soudan-22. The sequence goes on from JADQBM010000063.1 coordinate 13,200, forward strand.
CCACAAAGCATCCCAAGAGATTTATTATCTTTTAGAGAGGTGCAAAGTTACTATGAAGATCAATAAAGAAATAGATATTTTTTTTACAGATGTAGTAGATGCACCTACTCTTGCGGGCTTGTTCAATGTAAAGATTCTAATCCCTTCATATATGGAAGGAAGACTCACTTATGAGCAGTATCAGCATGTTTTTCTTCATGAACTTGCTCATTTCAAGAGAAAAGACATTCACATATTTTCCTTAATAGGAATTATACAGATTCTGCATTGGTTTAATCCCATATTATGGTTTGGGTTTGTTAAAATGCGTCAAGACTGCGAGATTGCTTGTGATTCCCTAGTTTTATCTTATCTCAATGAAGGAGAGTATAAAAGCTATGGGGAAACAATTATTCATATGCTCCAAAATTTTAAAAGTTCTTTTCAGCCGGTAGTAACAGTTGGAGTTCTTGGAAATAGGGGAGAAATTAAGAGGAGGATAAAGATGATTTCAAATTATAAAAAAAATTCTTATAGACTTTCAATAATGGCTTTAATAATATTTGTTGCTTTAGGCTTTGCATTTTTAACAAGTGCAACGAAAGCAGCAGAAAGTGATATGGAAGAGTTATCTAATCAGGAAAACAGGATAGAAATGCAGTGGCCTGTTCAGGATTATACGCAGGTAATAAATCCTTATGGATCGAGAATGAATCCGGTAACAAAAAAAGAATATTATCACACCGGTATAGATATTCCTGCTCCAGAGGGTGTAGATATTATGGCTTCAGCGAAGGGCGAAGTAATTTTTGCAGGATGGTTAGAAGGATACGGAGAAACCGTTATAATTGATCATGGACAAGGTATTACAACACTATATGGCCATTGTAGCGCATACTTGGTAGAAAAGGATACTAAAGTGAAATCCGGAGAAATAATTGCTAAAATAGGAAGTACAGGTATGTCAACAGGATCACAGTTGCATTTTGAAATCAGGAAGAATGAGGAACCAGTGGACCCCTTAAAGGAATTTCAACCCAATCAGCTCTAAGAAAAAGCTAATTTGTAAAAGTATAATATATCTTATACTTTACGTATGTAACCACCAATGCCTATGATAAATACTATGATTATGTGTATGAATCAATTGGAGGTTTGGAGTATGGATTATCCCGTGTATCAATTACCCATGATGAAAAATGTACAGCAGATACAATATACCACACTCTTAGAGCCATATTTAGTCGAAGTATTAAGGAAGGTTATTGGACGATCAGTTATTATTGAAACAGTAAGAGGTAACCTGCAAGGTAGACTGACAGATGTAAAGCCCGATCATGTTGTAGTGAAGGCTTATGATAGTGACACTATTTTTTATGTTCGAATCCAACAGATCGTCCACGTAATGCCAGATTAAATGAATGTTAATCGTGAAGGTCATTTTTGATACAATTCATTTAGGACAAATAAAAGTTGGATAAAAACCAGTTTGACAATTGAGATGTTGTTAGGCTGGTTTTTTTAATAGATTATGCATGTAAAAAGAACCTTCCCCAAAGACAATGTAATACAACCTTCATTGATATTATTCCCAGTAAAAGAAGAAAGTTTTTACATATAAGATAACTTTGTGGCAATAATATATGAAAACAATATATTACTGAAGGAGAATTCTTATGGATAAAGTTACTCAAATGCAAAAAGATATGAATATGGTAAATGAAAGTGTGACTAATTTTGAAGGAAAGTTCAACATGAACAAATCGGGATTTGACAGAAGTATGCCGGGCCATACCAGTAACCATAACATGATATTGCGTCAAGAACCTCGCACTGTAAAACAGTATAATGCAGGGATAGGGCTTCCGGTAAAAGTAAGGGAAGAAATAGCTCTCCAGCTTGATGATCATCAATGTGCATTGACTGTAGCATTACATCAATATAATAAACATCATTGGTTAACAGAAGGAGCAGAGTCTTTTTTAAGTTTACATCATTTATTAGATGAACATCGTGACAAAACAGGAGATCATATTGATAAGATAGGAGAGAGGGTTGCAAGACTCGGTGGCGTGCCTACGGCACATCCAGTTACTCAGCATGAGCTTTCCTATATAAAGCATGAGGTTGAAGGTCGTTATACCATGAGAGATTATATTCGTAATGATTTAGAGCATGAGCTGAAACTTCAAGATATGCTCCGCAAAACAATAAATCGTGCCCATGAATTAAAGGATTTTGGAACGGCAGAGGTTTTACAGGAAGTATTGGTGGATCGAGAGGATCTGGGGTATCATTTATTCAGTGTATTGGAGGATGATACCTTAGTAAGAGGAATGGAGCATCTCATTGGACGCGCAGGAAATATTGCAGGAGATGGGCAAGTGGATCCTTTCAATAAGATACAGTAAAAAACATGTTCGTTTAAAAAATAGGTGCCAGGCAACTAACAAAAGAACAAAACAACCTGATCAGATAAATGATTAAAGCCAAAGCATCTCTTCTAACTATAGCTTATGATAACACCTTAATTTCTTGAGATAAAAAAATCAGAAATTAAGGTGTTTTATTGTCTTGACATTACATTAGCATATAGGTATACTTACGGTATACAAGATATACTAATGGTGCAATATCGCTAAAGTGAATAGTACAGGAGGTTTAAAATAATGAAAAATATGTCTAGACAAGAAAGGGAAAAGCACGTTCGGGAAGAAGAAATAATAAATGCTGCAGAGAAAATCTTTATTTTAAAGGGCTTTGATGAGGCTTCGATGGATGAAATAGCAAAAGAGGCAGAGTTTACAAAAAGAACTTTATATAGATATTTCGAGAGTAAAGAAGATTTATTTTTTTCTGTAGTAATAAAGGGATTTAAAAGACTTTATTCCTATTTAGAAAAAGCTTGTGATATTAAACAGAACGGGTATGAAAGGATATTACATTCTTGTCGTAGCTATTATCAATTTTATAAAGATAATCCTGAGCTATTGCGCCTAATGAACTTTTTAGGCTATGTCAAAGCAAAATCACAGGATAGTAACACGCGTCATGAATTCATACAAATTAACAGTCAATTATTTAAGATGGTTACTAGAATCATAGAAGATGGGAAAGTAGATGGAAGTATCAATTCAGATTTGGATGCAGAAAAGACTGCATATAGCCTAGCTTTTATGATGACCGGTTTTTTAAATCAGCTTTCTATTACAGGAGGTAGTTTTACAGAGAATTTCTCAATGGACATAGAAGATTTTAGTCTTTATACAATAGACCTTTTATTAGGAACATTAGAAACGAAAAGCCATTAAAGAGAAATAGGAAAGCAAATTTTTATTGAGAAATAAGAGCCACTTGTATTAAGTTTCTTAATGAATGGTATAAGAAAGGAATATATTTATGAAAAAAATAGTCATTTATTACTTTTCAGGCACAGGGAATACTGAGTTGGTTGCGAATATGTTTAAAGATAAACTTTCTCAGAAGGAATGCTATGTAAAAATGGTTCCTATTGAGGATGTTTTGAATAAGAACCTAAAAATAGAGGTTGATCATTATGACTTGATTGGAATAGGCAGTCCAGTAATTGGGTATGGGGCTCCAAATTTAGTGAAAGAGTTTATAAGTTTTTTTCCAAAAGGAAAAGGTCAGAAGGTATTCGTATTTCGAACCGCAGGTGGCGTTCATTCAATCAATTTTAATGCTTCTAAGTCAATAATCAAAAGTATGACCCGAGCAGGATATGATGTGTTGCATGAAAGGGTGTTTGCCATTAGTAGTAACTGGGTTGTAAGGCATAAAGATAATGTTGTAAAACAACTATACTTAGCCACTGACAAGAAGGTTGGTTTCATGTGTAATGAGTTGCTCCGTGGGGAAAGAAGAATTTATAAGATCACTACTGCATTGAAGGTAAGGATGAGCTTTATTAGTGGGATCGCTTCGCTAATTTTCCGTTTTATTGGTAAGGATTATAAAGTAAGCAAAGCATGTACACAGTGCGGATTTTGCATCAGAAACTGCCCCTCAGAAAATATCCATATGAGAAATGGAAATGTAAAATTTAAACTAAATTGTAGTTGTTGTATGAGATGTCTTTATTCATGTCCAGAGAAAGCTATTAGTTTCAAATTATTTAAGTTTTTTCGAGTCGCCGGTGACTATAACATAAAGAAAATAACTAATCAATCTGCCGATTGCAATGAAGTGATAATAAATGAAGCCCCACCATTTTTTAACAATTATATTCAAAATGATAATTTTTAATTTAAGGAAAGGTTCTTCTAATGTTCAGCTTCTTTTTCCTTGTTTATTGCATATCTATATAATATATAATTTTAATGATGTGGGGTAAAACTATGGAAATTTACAATGTGAAGCCAGGAGATAGTTTATGGCGAATAGCGCAAAGATTTAATGTTCCTGCACTCAATTATTGAGGTTAATACAGTCGAAGATAAGGTGCCAGGCATCAAACTTATCTAGTTACTTGGTTTCATATCATATAAATTTCTTTATATGATAATATATGTGATTGAAACGGGTGTAAAGATGGAGAATTATAAACTAATCCAAATTAGGTTCGAGAAAAAGAGTATATAAAAGCTTCAATAGAACAGCACTATACATATATAGAGATAGGTAAAAGCATAGGAATGACGGGTAGTGGTATACATCATATCTTAGATAAATATGGCAACTATACAGCAATTGAATAACTGGATAAGTCGGGTGCCGGGCAGTGCGCTAGGAAAAGGGCGCGTTTTATAGTGGGTGGGATTCCCATCAAGAA
>JADQBM010000043.1 GCA_016278615.1 Clostridia bacterium
TATCAAATGAGCATGAGTGCTATACATTCACAGGCGCATCATTTCTAGATATAGATGATAATGAACATTTTCCATTTGTGGCATTTGGTGAAATCCATATCGTTGATGATCCACTGCACAAATTCATTGAAGTACCTCAAAGCATAAAAGATGAAGGTTATAAAGCTAGGCTAAAGGAACAAATAGTTAACACAATAAAAGATAATATCCAAATAATTGAGAAGTATTCAGATGCAATTTTAATATTTCCTGTGACACTATTAACAGACATTGGTTCTGACATTATTATGAATGCAACAGAACAAGCGTTTTTTAGCATGTTTAAAGACGTGACAATGACTAAAGAGAGGTATTTAACTGAATTTAACAATATTGAAGATGTTATTGATTCTCTCGACGAAAATGCCTTAAATATAATTATTTTTGATGAATATGATGATTTGTCAATTAAACTCGACAAACGGTTTAGAGATTTTCTGACTGAAACAAATCCTTTTGGTAATCAATTAAATGAAGCTGTAATATTCTTTTCGATAATCAGTGGTTTTTTTGCTCAAGCTTTTAACATTTTACTTACTTGTGCTAAGTATAATATGATTCCTTATATTAGATACAATGTGATTTATAGGTATACTGTTTTATTAGGAGATAATCTCACAGGAAATGATGAAGGTATGGATAGAATTTTGTTCAAGATGTCATGCGCGCACTTGCTCTATCGAAACTTTGATAAGGGACTTATTGTAAATATTAATTTTGACGACTATCTAAAGCGTATTCGTAGTGATGGTTTCAATGATGTTGTTTTTAACAGAATACAGGAGCGTGGCTTTAACATGAAAAAGCTCAATGCAAAAGAAATTTCGGAAATAATCAAAAACGAATTAAATAGGGTACTAAATGATTGAATTAATTAGATGTGAGTGTATTATTTTCAGTATCCCAAAGACCGAATAAGAAAGCTCTGTTTTATGAGGGCAAGCTTCCACTTTGTTAAACAAAGTGCTTGAAGAAGGGGATGTGTCCCCAGCCCTCTTAATTTAGTTAAATTGTATATTTGCCTAAAAGAAAACATATCAAGTATTATAAATTCAGTATTGGGGGTAATATGGTATTTCAGATTGATAATTTTACAATTAACATTGATATTTCTGGGAATAGACTTATGAGTGCTGCCATGTTTATTACCAAAGTTGCGAAAATTGTGAAGAATAAAATTCACATTATAAACTATACAGCGGATGATATACAGGGTTATTTTACAATTGATGAAAGCAAGTCAAAAGAATTCATTAAGAACACGGAAAACATAATTGACAGAATTATTTTTGTTGAAAAGCCAGTAAAGAATTTTATTTGGCTAAAAGAATACTTGAATAATTTGTCAACGCACGATTTTGTTATATTAAATGGTGCAGAGAGATTGCTTGCGTATAAGGAAACAACGCCTTTATTAAATACGGATTATTTAGATTTAAAGACAAAAGGTCATTTTTTAGAAGAAGAGAACTGGACACAATTATCGAAAGAACTTGATATGCTTTATGAAGAAAAACAACACTCAATACAAGGATTAATTACTAATATTTTCACGGATTCTAAGTGTAGAGAAATAATTCTCAAAACATTAGAAGATTCTGAAAATATGTCTATCATTTCAAGTGATGGTGTTGGTAGAAATGGAGAATATGAAGAGTTGCAAAGAAATCTATTTGAAAGAATTAGTAAGTTAACATTAAGTGAAGCGCTTAATGAGATTGAAATAAAAAAAGAAAGACTAGGTGAAAAAACTTATCATTATTTCCGAGCTATGGCGCATTATAGTAATGGCAACATTAGTGAAGCAATAGGAATCCTTGAGTCCCATTATGATAACTTGTTAAATGAGACTAAATTGATGCTCGCAGATTTACAGTCTGTTTCCAATAATAAACCAAGAGCAAGCGAAATTCTAAATGAGTTATTCGATAAAGACAGATATTTGAGGGACTTATTTCCTACAATATTGCGGTTATATGATTCAAGTGATTATGAAAAACATGTACATTGGTTGGAAATTGCTTTAGAAGTTGATCCAGATAATCCCGCGATAATTGAACATAATGCAAATAGATACATTAAAGAAAATCAATATGACAAAGCTTCTCATGAATTCAGAAGGCTGGAAGAATTACTTAAACAGCCATATTATGAACTTGTAGCTAGGATAAATGATATATTACATGACGGAAAAATGAAGCATACAGAAGTTGGAAAGTATATTTATGATTTTATAGCTTTGTATCCAAAACTCAAAAATGAGGCACTCTATAGACTTTCAAGATACTATATCGAATATCAAGAATCTTATTTTTTAGCATATAAAGTTTTATGTGACTGTAATTTTCGTTTGGGGCAACCAAGAGTTTACGATTTAGCAAAACTGAAGTTGAAGATTTTGATGGATGATAAAAAGGTATCTAAGGCATTAGGAAAATTAAATCCCTATAAAAAAGAAGAAGACGCAAAGAAAATCAATACTGAGAGATCAAAAGAATTAATCAATTGCATTAGCATACTAGCTGCTGATAATAATGGATATTTAGTTTGGCGGAATTTTATTGACGAATGCCAAAGTGATTTAGCATGGAAGAATAGTCTTTATGATAGATTAAAAGATATTATTTTAAAACTCAACGAGCTAGATGTTAAGGTGATGATAGATCAATCATTTATAAGAAACATTGAAGCACTAGAATTATCAGAGGGTTTAGATGATGATATTACTCAGAATCCACAAAATACAATTGCCAATGCTATTATTTTATTGAGATGTGTAAAAGCAGGGGAATTTGAGTTGAACGCTAGCTTTGGGAGCTATGAAGAGTTTTCAAAAACAATGCTCACTTTATCAGAAGTATTAAGCAATAATATCTTTAGACTCTGGTGTAGATACTATTTATCAATAATTGCTTCAATTCTAGGTAAACATCAAGACGCAAATAATTATGCTTTAAGTATTTTAGAGTATTATGACAGAGTGGATGACAGCCTGAAAAACCATTGTTTACTTTTAGGTCTAGTTTCATGGGGGAATTCACAATATCGATTGGGAAGACACAGCGAAGGAATTGCGAGCATTATTACTTCAGCAAAATTTATCAGTTTGACGAACGAAATTTACCCGTTTGTAGAAGAAGCTATAAATATCATCAGTCGCTACCTTTCTGATGTTACAAGCAGTATACCAAGTAGGGATTTTGAGCTGTGGTCTAGTTTTAATGACAATTTTGGTGCTTATAATAAAGCATTCAATCACATTTGGAAGATAAAACACTCTAATAATGAAGAGATTATTGCTGAATTGCTTGATAATATTAAGAAAGCTGAAAAAAAAGATGCAAATTGGGCTGGTGATATTGTCAATTTAATCTCGATTTATGCAAATAATAACGACCTGAAAAATGCTGTTCAGATTATTAGCAGATACTACAAGCAAGCTGTTGAAATCCTAGCTGTTAGGAAAGATGTTAGATTTAGAATACTTTACAACTGGTCATACATTTGTTTTATTCAGTCTAAAACTTTAGATGATTATTTAATATCGCTTGAATTAATAGAATTAGCTGATCAGGATTTAGATGATAAAAGGAATGTAAGTCATAAAGAAGAACGGGCTGGTATCGGAGTTCTAGCTGAAGAAATATATCGGTATTACATACAGATTTGTAGTATTATTTCTGGTTTGTATGAAGTGCCAGAGTACTTAAGAATAATCATGAATGATAAAATTGAACAGATTTTACCCAAGATTACACCTAGAGCAATTATTGAGCAAAAAAACTATTTTCAAAATAGGGTCTTTAGCGAAGAAGGTGTGGCTTTAAAGAAAAAGCTAAGGTTAGTCACTGAAGAATACAATAAGTTATTTATTAATAATTACACTGACGTAGATCTATTATCTGAAAAAGCTGAAATCATCCAAGAAATCACAGACAAATTAAAAAGAACTCATCCGCATTACATGGAATTAGTCGAATTGGAAAGTTTAAGTTTTTGCGATATTCAAAATTCTTTAGGAGAAGATGAAATTTTCTTTCAATATGTAGTTACTCCTTTGTGCGTTACAGCGATTTTGATAACTTATGATGATTTGAGAATAACCCCAAAATTAATCCTACCTACAAAAATGGGTGTACAAGAGCTTGCAATTAATTTTAGCCAATTGATTCAGCGATCATTTTATCTAAATGATAATGATATAAAAAGCATAATTGGAGAACTTTCTTCAGTGATTGCAAATGAATTAATGGAATTTATATCCAAAAAAAACATCAAGAAAATTTATTGCATGCCTGATTTTAAGCTTGGTATGTTCCCGCTTTCTATAGTGACTATTAATGGAAAGTTTCTCATAGATATGGTTGATTCAATAGTTAATATTATAGATTATAGAATATTGGACGGAATGAAAAATATTGGTGGTATCAATAAGATTTCAAATAGGATTTTTGGTAATTTGCAGGATACTGAATTGAAGAAAATTAACAAATGGTTAGAAGGTTATAAAAATGATTCGTTTGTTGTATTAAAAAATGAATCTGACGAAGTAGAGAGTTTAGATTCTATATCCTTATTTAGCGGAATGAATTCTGTAGCAATTTATGCTCATGGAGTGCCTGATCCGAATGGAAACATTATCGATGGAGCAAAAGGTATAGAAGGGAAAAAATGTATTATCGATTTGAATGATGTTATTGAGAGGATTACTTCAATGGACAACATGATACTTATAAGTTGCAGTGGTGGATCTCCTAATTATGAAAACGTCGAAAATTCTTATGGAACATGGTCAGCTATTTTTGAAAGATTCGCAGGAAATATTCTTTCATGCAAATGGGATGTTCCAACGGAATCAACAATTGAGTTGATGAGTGAATTCTATATTCAGACAATGGAGAATAAAATTTCAGTAGATAAAGCTCTGTTAATTGCACAGAGAAAGATGAAAGAAAAATATGAAAATCCTAAGTATTGGGCAGGAATAGAGTTTTGGATTAATTAATTGGTTGAATCGAAAAAATCAATATTTGGAGGTGGTACCATCAACAAAACCAAATTTATCGGTTTTCGAGTCACAGAAGCCGAATATAAAAAAATCGAAAGGAAAGCCCAAAAAGCAAAAATGAATATTAGTCAATACGTATCCCTGTCAGCACTTGACAGGGATATTGTTGTTTTTGAGGATCTGAAAGAGTTGATCCGCCAATTATCAAAGGTTGGGAACAATCTCAATCAGATAACAATGCTGGCTCATCAAGGGAGAGTTAAAGCAGTTGATCTATCATCTGTGAAGAAGGTGGTGGAAGAGATATGGCAGTTATTGAATTCATTAACGGAGAAAACAAAACGTACGGGGCGATGAAGAGAGTCATTGAATATATTACGAATCCTGCAAAGACAGAACCGCATTTAATCAGTGGTCATAACTGTGATATTAACAACGCATATCATCAGTTCGTCTTAACCAAAAGACACTTTGGCAAAGAAACAGGTAGACAATACATTCATTTTACTCAAAGTTTTGCCCCTTATGACAAAGTAACACCTGACGATGTCAAGGCTATAGCAGATGAACTGGTTCAAATGGAAGCATTTAGGGGATTTCAAATTGCTTATGCAGTCCATACAGATAAGGACCATTTGCACACGCACTTTGTTGTGAATACTGTAAATTCAGAAACGGGTCTCAAGTGGAAACAGAGCTCAGAGCAGCTTCAAATTATGAAGGACTTTTCTGATGATCTTTGTCGTAGTAAAGGGCTAATCATTACAGAAGGGAATAAAGGAGCTCGTATCAATCGAGGAGAGTACAGAATCAAAGAAAAGAGACAAAGCTGGAAGTATGAACTCTTCATAGCTGTTAAAGAAAGTATGCGAAGTGCTACCAATAAAGATGAATTCATTTCATACATGAGCAGGTTTGGCTATCAGGTAGATTGGAGGGATAAAAGAAAATACATCACATTTACAACCCCTGAAGGTAAGAAATGCAGAAACAGAAAGCTCTATCCACCTGAGCGCTTCACTAAAGAGAATCTCCTTAAAACTTTTGAGATGAACAAGCAATATCAAGACAAGAAAATACTAAATGATCGAATTGAACTTTTGTTCAATATATTAAGGCTATTGCCTGCTGATATGAATAATGTTGATAGCAATTACCCACTGACAAGGCTTGAAGGTGAGGCACTCAATGACAAACTCAATGAACTAAGAAAAGGTAAAGGGCTTGATTGGGATCATCAAAATGAAAGCGAATTATAAGGGGGTGAGTCCAATGTAGAAAGAGGGGCGAAATTATGTCGGGAATATCATTTAGGAAAAGTAACTGCAAATGCCTTAGTTGCCTTTTCCTGATGAACTCAATTACTACGATCGATAAAGACGGTCGAAAGAGAACAAAAATCTATTAAATGATCCCTAATTGTATTAGGACCAAGGAAAGCACCGAGGGTGCTTTTTTTAATGCAGAAAACAAGGAGGAAAATGAGAAATGAGATTAAAACGAGTATTAGTTTCACTATTGCTCATCTTAACGATGACAACGCAGGTCTTTGCAGCCAGTATACCTGTTGAAAAATTAGAATTTCCAGATATCAAAGGGCACTGGGCTGAAAAGTACATCAACGATTTTAAGAATAATGGCATTATCAAAGGCTATCCGGATGGGACATTCAGACCAGATATTAATATCTCTAGGGCTGAGTTTGCAAGTCTGCTATTTCAGATGTTAAAGCTTTACAAGTCACCAAACCATGATTCAGACACCAAAGCATTTGAGGGTTCTTGGGCTGAGGATTATCTTGAAGCGCTGGTAGAGAAAGATATTATCGATCTTAATGAATATGCAGAAGGATATGATTATAATGGAGCCATTACAAGGATTGAAATCACGAAGATGATTCTTCGATCACTTGGGAAAGACAGCATTGCAAGAAACATTAAATCAAAACCTGGTTTTAAAGATGATGATTCACTTAAAGCAAGTGACTATGGCTACGTTTATCTAGCAAAATATTATGACATTGTTGCCGGGTATGAAGATGGCACATTCAGACCTGAAAATCATGCCACAAGGGCAGAAACAGTCAAAATGCTTGTAGCAAGAGGAAAGGCAAGCAATAAAATCGAAGATGAAAATAAGTCTTCTCCATCTGCACCTAGAGCAGTCATTGACTTTAAATTGCCGGAATACACCCACACGGATAAAGCGGTAAATTTTGATTTCACATCACGTAACGCAAGAAGTTTGAATTGGTCACTTAAGAAAGCAAGTGCGGCTAATGAGATGACCGATGTTGAACTCAATAAGTTCGCTTCTCTGGCAGTAGAAGATAAAAGTGGAACGATTCAGTTTCAAGATAAAGGCGTATACTCTTTAGTTGCAAGTGCTCGAAATGCCGATAATCGATTAGCTGTGGCAAGTAGTGATATAAAGGTGTATCCAGTGATGGATATTCAGTTTGGACTGCTTGAAACGGCTTATACAGATACGGGAGTAAAAGTAGATGTAAGTGCATTAGAAGTTGGAGAATTTGAAATCCAATGGTCTCTTGAAAAAGATGGGGAGCAAGTCAGCCTAGATGAGATGATCGAAGGGACACTTAATAACGATGGTGGCATAATTCGTTTTATTCAAAGAGGCAACTATACGCTGATTGCCAGTGTGACCGATGAGGTAGGTAGAACTTTTGAACATCGTGACAGCATAAAAATCTATCACTTGATTTCAACGGAATTCATTTTACCAGAAACAGCACATACAGATGATTTTATTGATGTATTGGTGATTGAGACCGGACTTGAAAACTATACGATTGAATGGGTCTTGGAAAAAGACAGTCAAATAGTTGAACTTGAAGATCATGTTGATGGAGCCGTATCAAATGACGGTGGAAGAATTCGATTTATGGACAAAGGTGCATACAGTCTTACTGCCAAAGTAACTGATGAAACAGGTAGAATTTTTACAAAGAAAGATGAGATAAAAGTCTTTCCTTTGGTGGAAGTCTCGTTTAACCTGCCTGAGTCGGTTCATATCGATAAAGTAGTAAATGTGGTTCCCAATGTAAAGGAACTTGGCGATTTGGAAATCAAATGGTCCATTCTTCAAAACGGCGAAGTATTAGCATTAGGGGATTATATTGATGGAACCCTTGGTAATGATGGTGGCAAAATCACTTTCAAACAAAAGGGTGACTACACACTGAAGGCTATTGTCACTGACGAATTAGGACGAAACTTTGAGTTTGAAGATCAAATCAAAGTATATCCTTTGGTCACAGTCAATCTGAATATGCCTAAAGTCACTCATGCTGATGAAAACTTCACTGTGGGTGTTGCAACAGAAGAACTTGGAGAATTAGATATCATCTGGCTGCTTTACAAGGACGGTGAAGAAGTAAATCTTGAAAAATATGTTATTGGGGCACTTAATAATCATGGCGGCACCATTACAGTCAATTCAAAAGGCACATTTGAACTGAAAGCAGAAGTCACAGATGAACTTGGCAGAGTATATTCAAGCAACGAAACCATTCAAGTGTATCCTGTCATTGAAGTAAATGTCTCTGCTCCTGAAAACAGACACACAGATGGTGAATTTGATGTAACAGTGACAACAATGGAGTTGGGGTCACTTCATGTAGATTGGTCTTTGATCAAGGATGGCGTAAAGGTTAGCATCAACGATTTTGTTTCAGGAAAACTCTTAGATTCAGGCGGAAAAATCAGTATACCACAAAAGGGTGCATACACTCTTATTGCTAAAATCACTGATGAACTGGGCAGAGAGTATTCTGATTCTGTGAATATTAAGATTTATCCTGTTATGTCCATTTACTTCGATTTACCTGAATACGGGCATACGGATACTCTAATCAATGTAAATGTTGAAGCAGAAGAATTGGAGGGTGCCAATATCACTTGGCAACTTGAAAAGGATGGCAAGCCGGTGACTTTGGCAGCATATACAGAAGGCACGCTTAGCAATAACGGTGGAGCAATAAAAATGACATCACGAGGCAATTACCGCTTGCTTGCTTCTGCCAGTAATAATATTGGCAGAGCCTTTTCATTCAGCGATACCATCAAAACATATCCTGTTGCGGACTTCGCTATTACGATGTCGACAACTGGTCGTATTGGTGAGGCAATACCACTTGGAATTACACAGAAAGATACAGAGGACATGAACATTGTATGGAAGCTGAAAAAGGATAATGTCTATGTCAAGCTGAGTGACTACTTGGTTGGCGAACTTCAAAATGGAAAGAACATTTCATTCAGTGCCTCTGGAAAGTACACACTTGAGGCTGTTTTAACTGACCAAACGGGTAGAACCTTTACTCAATCAAGTACTATTGAAATCATAAACAGCAGTCCGATTAAGCCTACAATCTCAGCGTCTGTCACAAGACAAATTAAGAATGGCAAGTTTTTGATGAATTTGAATGTACAAGCCACAGATCCGGATGGAGATAGCATTACCTATGAATATGACGGTAAAGCCAGCGACAATTACTATTTGCCGGGCACTTATACGGTGAAGGTCAGAGCTAAAGATCAATTTGGTGCGTATTCAGAATGGGCAAGCGTACAATTTACAGTAGTTAATCGAGCACCTACAACACCAGTGATGGTAAGAACACCGAATACAAATAGTGTGGCTCCTGGAACCAATATCAAAATTACAGCTTCTTCAAGCGATCCAGATGGTGATGCAATCACATACATTTGGGAAGGAAGACCTGCTGAAACGGCAAAATATCCTTTGGGCAAGAATGTTGTAAAAGTAAAAGCTGTAGACGCAGCAGGTGCTGAGTCGCCATGGGCAGCGATTGTGTTCTTTGTAGCTGATGCTGAAAATGGTGGCGGAATGACATTGACTAGCAGAGACTCAACCATCATTGAACAAGGTATTTCAGGAGCAACCATCACGGAATACACCTTTAATGTACCCGCAGTTTCAGGTCACAGTGGCAACGATTACGGAAGAGTTCGCGGTTACAATATTCAAACAAATCAGTGGGACCAATTGGATTACAAAACAACCAGAAACGGTGTAAATATGTCCAAGACTTTGCCAGCTGGTAAGTATTCAAAACTTGAATTCTATTACTACACCAACCATAACTGTATGTATAACAAATCCAATATCACCTACACCGTGAAGTATCACTTTGAATAAACAAAGAAGGTGAGGTAATGGAACGAAAAATTCATATTGTGCTGGTAGCTGTAGCAGTTGTATTGGGAACACTCGTCAATCTTGTGTTTTCAACAAACATCCATTACTTGCTGCTTGATCAGATTGATGTCATTCGCTGGTTTACTCTCGTGGACATCATGAAAAGCTTAGTGTCAGATGAACATCATCTGGCACTTTTTCTTTTACTGGAGGGCTTCATCATACTGATTGGAGCCTACCTGTTTATTTTGAATCAGAAACCCTATCAGAGCAGGCTTGTTGAGATCACACCCATGATTTCGACACCTGTTCAGGCAGGTCAAAAACAGTTTGGTTCTGCGCAGTGGTTGAAAGAAAAGGAAAAGGATGTAGTGTTCCAATCCTACAAGCTCTGCCCAGATGATCAAATTATCAAGATGCTTATTGAGTCAGGGAAAAAAGATTATGAAGGATGTGAACAACATGAGAAAGAGAAAGTATCCCATGAAGAAGAAGCAGACATTCAAGGAGATTCAAAAGATTCAAGGCAAGATCTTGAAGCAACCGACATACAAGAATCGTATTTACAAAAAGGTGGTATCGTATTAGGTCTCAGAAAAGAAGGCAAGACCGAAAAAATCTACTTTGAAGAGGATGACGTGCATACGTTATGTATTGGTGCCACAAGAAGTGGTAAATCAAGATCGGTGGTGCTTCAGTCTATTGGTACTCTGGCACTTGCTGGTGAAAGCATGATACTGAGTGACCCAAAGGGAGAACTTTATCAGTACACCTATCCTTTCTTGCAAAGGCTTGGCTATGAAGTCATTTGTATTGATTTTAAAAACACCCTGAAGAGTCATCGATATAACTTTCTTCAACCAATTATTGATGCTGTAGATAAAGATGATATGCCAAGAGCAGTTGAAGCCATATGGGATCTGACATCCCAGCTGGTTGGTGAACCGGTGGGTGAAAGGATATGGCGGGATGGCGAAGCCAGTATCATTGCCAGCTCCATAATGTCGGTGGTATTTGATAATAAAGCTCCAAAGAATAAGAAGTACCAGAACATGACCAATGTCTATTATTTCATTGCAGAAATGTGCAAGGTTGTAAATGGCAAAATGCCAATCATAGAGTATGTGAAACGCCTGAGTCCATCCCATCCGGCGAGAGCGCTTCTAGCAATTTCAGAAGTGGCTCCAAGCAAGACACGAGGCAGTTTCTATACTGCTGCTTTGACAACCCTAAGGTTGTTTACCAATCCATTGGTAAATGCCATGACTAACTGCAGTGACTACAATCCTATGGACATTGGCAAAAAGAAAATGGCACTTTTCATTATTCTGCCTGATGAGAGAACGACATATTACAGTCTAGCCAGTCTATTGGTATCACAACACTATGAGCAACTTGTTAAAGCAGCGGATCAAAGAGGCGGAAGGCTTAAAAACAGAAGCAATTTCCTTTGCGACGAGTTTGGGAACTTCACGAAAATCCCTGACTTTGCAACCAAATTGACAGTAGGTGGTGGTCGTGGCATACGCTTCAATCTTTTTCTACAATCATTTGCCCAGTTAGATGAAAAGTATGGAAAAGAGATTGCCAAGACCATTAAAGGTAACTGTGAAAACTGGATTTATCTTCAGGCAGACGATTTGGAAACCCTTGAGGAAATCAGCAAGAAACTTGGTAACTATACCGTCAGTACCTATTCTCTAAGTTCCAATCATGGGAGATTCACCAATCCATCAAGCTCACACAGTATTAATTTGACTGGCAGGCCACTGCTTACAGTTGATGAAGTCAGATTGATATCAAGACCCTATTCTCTGATTACGTCCAGAAGCCATCCGGCAATGATGAATGCACCAGACTTGTCAGAGTGGTTATTCAATGCCATGTTTGGACTAGGTGGCAAAGAGCATAACCGGAGAATTCGTGAACTCAGAGAAAATCAAAGGCAGACAATGAGTGAAAAAGCGAGAGAAATGGAGCTTTGGAATATTTGGACTTACTACAATTCTGTATGTGAAGATCAAATGATTTCAGGTTCAAGGTATTTTTATGAATCAAAAGGAGGTCAAGGCGATGAAGGTTAAACCCTATTGGCGTTCAATGAAAGCTGGGTTACTGAAACTCAGTATTTCAGTTATGACAATGCTTCAACTACCCAGCCCGGTATTTGCAGATGATGTAAAGGACAGCAAGCTGGCAAAAGGTACAGAAGCACTTATTAATGATGTGACCACATGGCTCATGATTCTGGCACCGATTGTTGCAGGTCTGCTGATCATTTACTTCTTCATCAGAAGATCGGCAGCTGACGAGATGGACCAGAAAAAATGGAACAACCGAATCGGTGTGGCTATCGTTTCAGCAATTGGAGCGGTATTAGCTTCAGCAACACTCAACTTGATTATTGGTTATTACGTGTAAAAGACCTGAATACAAGGTCTTATTTTATTTCAAAAAAAAACGGAGGAATGAATATGAAAAATTTAATGATGAAAGCACATGTAAAAGGTATGGCGTTCAAACAAAAGTCTATAAAAATTCTGAACTCTAACAAAGGTGAAGGTTTCGTCGATTCAGCGGTGAAAATCCTCATCAGCGTTGTTATTGGAGCACTTTTACTTACAGGACTTTATATGTTGTTCCAAGATACAATCTTGCCAACACTCCAACAACGCATCCAAGACATGTTCAACTACAACGGTTAATGACTAGTAGTCTGAAAAGCTTATCTTTTTAAAACAAAAGGAAAGGAAGGTGGTGGTCGGTGGAAGTACTAATTGTGATGCTTATAGTCAGTCTGCTGAATGGCGCTTTAGTATTTGCAAATTCACTGTTGAATGATTTGGTGCCTATAGCACTGCATTCAGAAGTATATATGGATACGTTAATAGGTACTGATGGACTCAGTAAGATTTTTGACATCTTCTTTGGATTCGGTGTGTCTTTGATTGTATTAAAGTTTTTAAAGAAGGGATTTGAACAGTATGTTCTTTGGACAGATGGCGATGCCGATTCAGATCCACTGATCCTACTGACAGGTTTTTTTAAAGCTTTGGCTATTGCAGTCACATTTCCTACACTTTACAGCTGGCTTGCAGAAATCATTCAAGAGATGACAGATCAACTTATTGCAACCGTAAATAATGGAATGGAAACTGATTTTTCAGCTGTCCTCACTGGTATCTCATCTGCGGGAATATTCACTGCCATTGTTTCGTTGATTTTCTTTATCTGCTTCTTTCTACTATATCTTCAGTTCCTTTCACGTGGACTGGAGATTTTTATTTTGAGAGTGGGATTGCCATTAGCCTGTGTCGGGCTAATGGATGCAGACAATGGCGTATTCAGAACATACATCCAGAAGTTTTTTCAATCCACTTTGGCGGTAATGATTCAGATTGTTCTTGCAAAACTGGGAGTTGCACTGATGCTAAATACCCATGTGTTTTGGGGACTGGCGGCACTGCTTTTGGCACTTAGAACGCCAAGATTCCTTCAAGAATTTCTAATCGTTTCAAGTGGTCATGGCAGTGTAGGAGCTGTATATCAGTCTGTCAGACTGGTGCAAATCGCCAGAAGCGTACTCAGAAAGTAGGTGATTGAAGATGGATCTATTGAAGGAAATGGCGGATGCCTTGATAGTCATTATTCGTATTGGCGTGCTAATGCGTGTGGTCTTTTGTTTTATTAAGATGGCGTCCAATGAAGAAGAAGTCGGTATGTACAAAAAACGGGCAAAACATGCAGCGGTGTTCTATATTCTTGCAGAAAGCATATGGCTTATTCGGGACTTGGTACTTGGGTACTACGCTTAACTGGGAGGTGGATAAATGGATGAAAGGAAAAAGAACACGCTATACATTCCACAAGGGCTAAAAACAAGAGTGGAGATTTTTGATGGCTATGGCAAAGAAGAATTGTTCAAGACGATTATTGTGACGTTAATCGCTGGTGTTATTAATATTGTTAGCTATGCCATCTTTAAAAATGTCGTCTTTGCTGTAGTTTTTATGCTCATTGTCATTGCAGGCAGTGTGATGATGCTAACGAAAGATAAAACCAATATTTCAGTTGTTGATCAAGTTGGATTTATTATCAAATTTGCTAGGTCACAAAAGAAATACCCCTATAAATACCAAGATGAATGGAAGTGATGAAATGGATGACAATACGCTTAAATATAAAGTTGCAGGCAATCTTAAGACAAATATAACAGGCAAATATCTTTACACGTTGCTTTATGACCTGTCAAATGGACAAGGCAGGATTCAGATATCTATAGGCAAGTTAAGCAGCATTCTTAAGATAAGCGAAAGTGCAGTCAGAAGCAACCTTCATAGACTAGAACAGAAAGGCTACATCCATATCCGAGAAGTATATGAGGACGATGGAACTAGAAAAGCAAATGAATACATTGTAAAGTGAGGAATCGGGAATGAACAAAAAATTAGTGTTACTACAGAGAATGGATCAGGAACTAGCAATTATCTCTGCAGGCGATTATGACTTAAAATCGGGTGAAAGCTATATGACAGCGCAAAGCGTTCATAATAGCTTGAGAAATTGGTTTTCTGTGGTTGAATTTGATGAAGCTATATTGTCAATTATGTTAGAGCAAAACGAACCCCTTGAAAGAATGTACGATTTCTATGTGGATTCAGGCTATCTTATCAACGCTGTTGATGGACTGGCATTTTGTCAGCATTATGCGGGATATCTTGAACAAGAGCATTTATCAAAAATGATAAATGAGAAAATCCAAGATGAGTACAATCAATTCCTTGAAGGTTTGAAAACAAGACCACCACTTGATGTACCAAAACTCACATCTGAGTTCACACTCAAAGCAGATGCACTCGGTTTGTTTAGATATGACCACTGCTTTAATTCAAAAGAGCTTAAGCTGTTACATGGTATTCCGAACCTGCTGGATAGAATCTATGAAAAGTCCGTAAACAAAACAATCACAGCAACAGACATGAATGAGGTGGGAAAAATCGTTATTGAAAGCGTTGTATTGATCATGGTGGAGTATAAAGTTCAGATTGAGGTGGAAGATGAAGAATTGGAAGTCTAATGTAGCCATCATTATCTTATTTATTTTCTTCTCAGTAGTTCTTCTAGTGACCTTTGACGATCATGTTGAGATGGTCAAAGGCTTTCTATTCTTCATGCTATTGGGGATTGCCAGTTATGTCGATATAAAGACTAGGACGATTCCCGATATCATTCATGTACTGATTATCATAGTGGGGCTAATCAATATCAATATTCTAGATTCATTGTCGGGGTTCATCATTGTACCTTTACCTTTTTTTATAATGGCTTACGTCAAAGAAGGTAGTATTGGCGGTGGGGATGTGAAGTTGATGGCGGCAATTGGTTTTTGTGTTGGTTTTACTAGAGGAGGACTGGGTGCTTTTATAGGTCTGTTACTATTTGTAATTTCAGTAGGTATATTAAGCCATCGCAAAAGTAAAAATATGCAAAAGTCTAACCCACTTGTACCATCCTTAGGACTCGGTTTTGTTTTGGTTTGTTTAACATATATTAGAATGGTATAATATTACAAGAAGCGAAATTTAATCTTTATTATATCCATAGAACCACACTTAGAGGTGATATAACTCAGGAGGAAATGTATTGTGGGTAAGAAAATCAATTTTAAGAACAGTGAATCTTTAACTCTTGTAAAAAAACTTTTAGATGAAGCAGAACTAACACTAAGTGATGGTACAAGAACTACGACAGATGTTGGCGGTGATCTAGGTGAGATTATGAATAAAATTCTTAAATCTGACGTATTTGGCATTGGAGCAGCAGGTACAGGATTAGCTGTTGGTGGAATTGCTGGTGTTGGCTTGCTAAGTGCTATGGGAAGTGTTGCCGGATTAGGTGCAGCTGGCATTACTTCAGGACTAGCAGTTGCTGGAGCGCTTGTTGGCGGTGGAATGGTTGCTGGAATAGGTGTTCTTGCAGCTCCAGCTGTTATTCTTGGAGGTGGCGCTTACGCTCTTGCAAATAAAGCAAAACAAAAAAAATTAATTCAGGAAAAAGAAATGTTAATACAAAGAATAATGCTTGCTCATGATAGAATAATGATTAAACTTGAACAAGATAGTGAAAAATCAACTGAACGTTTGAATCAATTAAAATTAACATTAGACATGTTGATGGGTGTAAAAAAAGATATGGAGAATGATATTAATGGATAAAAAAGTATTTCAAGACGAAATTGACGTATTGAAATATCAGCGAGAAAAAATCAAGAAAATAGATAAAAGCAATGAACAGATAGATAATGAACTAAGTTTACTTGAGAAGCAAGCTCAGGAATACATTAAGCAACAAGGAATAAGTCATTCAACAGTTAATAACTACATAGTTGAAAGCTCAACTGAACAGATAATAGTTCAAGAACCTGAAAATTTAATAAACAAGAACTTTTCTGAATTACTTATTGATGCACATGAAAATGGTTATTCAGATGTAAAATTAGAAAAAGTAGCAACGGTTAGAGAAATCAACGAAGTTAATTTCTTATTGAATAAATACTATAGCGAATTTACAGATCAATATAAATTAGACAAATATGATTATGCGATTTCTGGAATTGTAGGCACTATAGCAGCATTAATGGACTATTTTCTTGCTACAAAGGTTGATGGAAAGAAAGTTACATCAGGCAAAATGAAATCAGGTGTTGAAAAACTTTGGGGACAGTTAATTTCCGATGAAAAAATTGAAGCATTAGAAAAGAAGTTTAAAGTTTGCTACGATATTTCAACGAATACTTCAAAAATATCACAGGAAGTGTTAGGATTGTGCCCAGGATTTCATAGATTTCAATCATTAGGACATGATCCAATTTTAGGTTTTATATTTGGTGTAGCTAATTTAATGAAAGGTGAATTAACAGCGATTGATGGGAATGGTAGATTAATTGTTCAATCTGTACATGATGCAGAGAGCAAACCACTGATCGATTCAATAATTACTGTTTTTGGACACTTTTTATCAGATGTTGCAGCTAAAAGTGATAGTGGTAAAATTCTTAGTGTACCAGCGCCGTTAACACCTTTATTGCAATTAATACAAGCAGGTTCTATTGATTATAATGGTAAAAAATATACAATAGCTGATTTATCAAAAAGAATGTATGGTGATGGATATAACTTCAATCATTTTATCGGAATGAGTATACCAGTTCTATTGATAGAGATTTTAATTAGGCTATCATTTGTGATAAAAGAGATGATTTTTGCGAAGAAAGATGTTGCAATTAAAAACAACCCTAAATTGAATACAATGCTCTGTATATCTAACGGGATACTATTTGCAGAAAATGTTGGGAAACTTGCTATAACAAAAAATCCATTTGCTATAAATTATGTTTCATGGATAGCAACTGCAAAATATGGATTTAAGACTTTGAAGTGGATAGCATATGATAGAGAAATTGGGAAAATTGATCATGCACAAGAATATATAGATATGAGCTGGCAATATTTAGAATTATCTGCACATGAACAAGAGCAAATTGGTAGCATATATTACATCAATTAAATCAAAACTTGTTAGAAAGTCCTTTGCACATAAGCAAAGGATTTTTTTATGGTGCGCCCAGCATGGGCGCAATCTTAAGGGTTAAAGTCCCTAACGC
>JADQBM010000047.1 GCA_016278615.1 Clostridia bacterium
CGCGTTAGGGACTTTAACCCTTAAGATTGCGCCCATGCTGGGCGCACCATAAAAAGAGAGATTTAAGCTACGCCTAAATCCCCCTTAGTATCATTATTTTATGTTCCTCTTTATTCTGAGACTTCTTTTGCTGGTTTTCTATTCTTCGTTTCTGCGTCTTCAAGATTACTAGTCAGTGCTCTGATTCTGAGGCTAGATTTTATTTTACTAAAAAGACCAAGAAATATTGCAATAGCTGCACCGCAAGCTGCCGATAATAGTATAACTACTGACTGGGAAAGATCGTAGTTCACCCAGAAAAATTTTATGGTCACAACCTCGGAATTAAGTGCTGCAAAGGCTACCACGATTATAGAAAAAATTAATGAAAAAACGAACCAAACTTGCATAACGTCACACCCTTTTTATATCATTTTTTATATGTAATAACAATTATTAATCAACAGACTCTATTGCATCCCCTATTAACGGTAATTACTTCATTACTTTCCGTATGACCCACAACAGAGCAATGGCTCCCACAGTAGCCATAACGATTTCACCGATGGTTCCATTGATATTTAAGTTTAAAAATCTAAACAAATATCCCCCGATGTAAGACCCTGCAACTCCCACAACCAAATCACCAATAAGACCGAATCCTCCACCTTTAACAACTTTACCTGCTAACCATCCAGCAACAAGTCCAATTACTAAAAACCACATACACTTTTCCTCCTATGGGTTCGTCAGTTTCAAAAAAATATTATTTGAAATGAAAAACTCTTTTTATCTCCTAAGTTATAACTCTAAATTTGCTCAAGATAGTATTTATATTCAGTTACTTCTTGTACATATTTATCACTTTCAAAAGCATCACTATCTTTCATGAGAACCTCGCATCCTTCAATCCCTCTTTGGTTGGAAATCAACATTAGATCAAAAACAACTTCATCAGGAAATCCTTGCAATCTCCAATAATTTCTATAATATGCCAACTTCTCAATCTCGACTTCAATATTACTAATTTCAGTGTTCTCTATTTGGCAAACTGCCAAAACCAACTCATAGGACAACTGATTTGTTTCACAAATTTCCCAAATAATAAGCTGCATATTTTCGGGAATGTACATTTTATACATAGGCACTTCAAGATCCACAGAAGAGCTTTCCATTGCGTTTTGATAGGTAAGAGGGTAAAACAGTATTAGAAAAAGAATTAAAATGAAAAATAAGTAGCATATTGATTTTCTATCTACAAGTAAAACTCTTAATCTGTTTTCTTCAAACATAGTATCCCCTTCTACTAATTCTTAATTAGCAATTTCCAACGCTAAGTATAAACAATCATACTTACATTTCATGCAATCAATATGTATAAATTTAACTTTGTATAAATTCATCATATACTAATTATAATAATTTGTATATGTATTATTATAATTATTATTAAATTATTTATTGTAATTATCGTATTAACAATGATTTTAATAATAGTGCAACTAAAATTCTTGCAATTATCTATACTCCGTCTTATTACTATGATCAATAATCGTCGAAAGCAAAAGAAATAGATACTAAAAACCACCTCCCTTAATAAGGAAGATGGTCGCCCAACCTGTTTCTTTCTTTCGTTCGTTTAGTTATATCCTTTATGGATCCTCAGTTGACCAATAGAAATTGTTTCTCTTTTCATTCCTTTGGCAAAGACTCAGTAATCTTTAGAATATCTGCTTCCTCAAGACTTTCAAGTTGCTCAATAAGTACTGAAAACCTCTCATATTCGGCAAGAGAAAACAACACTGCATCCGGTTGGTTATTTTTCAAAACAAAAACCTTACCACAGCTTTCTGCCTTTTCTCTGCAAGCTTTATAATTTTTTATCATTTCTGAGTTTGAGACAATTGCATTTGTTGAAATGATCATCGGATAATACCTTCCTTTTTTAAAATCTATATAAATTTTACATCAATGCTAACGATTTGTCTACAAATATTTCTAATGATTTTATATTTTCTATGTCTGGTCTCCCACAAATATCTCAATTAGTGTCTCCATACTCTTCTTTAACCATTCTTTAATAAACGATCACAGGCGTATCGACCTCAATATTATCAAATATAATCTCTGCAACACTGAAAGGCAGGTTCACGCAACCATGAGACCCGTTTGTCATGTAGATCTTCCCTCCGAATCTGCTTCTCCAAGTGGCATCATGAAGTCCGATTCCTTTATTAAAAGGCATCCAGTAGGTAACTGGAGCCTCATAGTCTGGTCCTCTTAGGATGGCATCCCTTTGTTTGTACTTTAACCGATAAATACCCTTTGGCGTTTGTCTGTGCTTGCTTACATCTCCTGTGACAATGGAGCCTTCCACCATGAGCAAGCCATCTTTATAAAACCATAAGCGCTGTTGCTCGATGTTGATTTCCACATAGACATTCCCTATATCATTAGATTTACGCTCAGCGGCAGTCTGTCTGTAGGCCGGTTCTTTTGTCACTTTTCGCCCTGCTTTTACATCTGACATCAGATTTTCTGTTTCTTTTACCACATCCATAACCCAACCATAGTCACCGCCGCCTATGAGGACGGTTTCTCCCGTCGATGCCGTAAAATTTCTTGTCTTTCCCACGGTATCATAAGTTTCAGCGAGGTCTCGTAACCATTCTGCTACCTTTTTTTCATCTACTGTTACTTCATAGTTCTCATCGGCTGAAAGCCACCCATTAATGGTTAAACCGTCTACAACTTCTTCTTTTTCTCCGAACTTATAGATGATTTCCGAAAATACGTATTTATTCAGAGTGTTTTTTGCTTCCACCACTTCAGATGACAAGCAAGTATACTCAGGCTTAACATAGCAGTCCGCAGTCTCCAGATCCAGCTTAGTCTCTCCATTGAGTATCGCTTCTGCTATTTTCGAAGATAAAAGCAACTTATTGATTTTGTTTCCCTCATCTTCAGCCCTAACAATGAAGCTCTTACCCAGACACACAAAACCTGGATTCTTTGGTTCAATAACATTTACTGGTTCAAAACACGCGAGGCTGTCTATCTTTTTCAGCAGGCGTTTCTCATCATATACCACCTGAACCCGAATCTTATAATCCTCTCCCTTAAAAGGGGCCAAGAACCAACGGAAAGGATCTTGCCTTTCTTTGAATTTATACAAATCTTCATCAGAGTTGTTTCTCAGTCCTATGTCGCTGCCTGTGATTTCTTCGGTGCTACCAGATCGCTCCACAAGAGTCAGTGTATAGGCCTGAAGCCCGGAAGCCAACTGCTCCTGTGCTGATTTCAATGATTTGCCAGAAACACTAATGGCGTTGATCTCCGAACCAAAGTAAAAATGATTTGTGAAATAGATGGCGATTCCTGAATAAAGAGCAATCAGGCAGACAGCGACTGCTATATAGACTTTTTTTCTACTCTCTTTTACCTGCTCCTCTTTTGTTACATCTTCTTCACCTTCGATCCCTTCATCTGATGCTTCAAATATACCTTCAACAAATCCCTCAGCTAAAACATCAATAGACTCTTCTATTCTTTTTTCTATTTCTCTGTCCGTGATTTCACCTCCCCATGATGGCTCTCGGTTATATTTGTCACCAAGAATTTGCGCACCATAAAAAAAGGTCCGCATAAAATTTTATGTGAACCCAACCGTACTTAAAACCAATATTTTCATCAACATTAATTATTATAGGTATATAATTTTTAAATTGAATTGTCTT
Organism: Clostridia bacterium; assembly: GCA_016278615.1. Classification (GTDB taxonomy): domain Bacteria; phylum Bacillota; class Clostridia; order Peptostreptococcales; family JAAYPU01; genus Soudan-22. The sequence goes on from JADQBM010000047.1 coordinate 3,717, forward strand.
TACCATAGGCTTTGAAGTGAAATTAAAAGCTTACTACCATTGTTTTGAGGCAATAAGCTTTTTTTATGTTCCTTATATTGTTTACACGGATATTTGACCGAGAACCTTATATAACAATTGGTAAAGCATTTTTGCTTCCTCTGGTGGAAGTGAGATACACGCACTCATTTGCTCAGGTATCTGGTATGCTTTCGCCTTCAGCTCTTCTCCTTTTTTCGTGATGCTTACTATGACATTTCGCTCATCTTTTTCAGCACGTTTTCGCATCACCAAACCTTGAGCTTCCATTTTTTTAAGCAATGGTGTTAATGTACCAGAGTCCAAATATAAATGTTCTCCCAGTGATTTTACATTCATGCTCTTTTTCTCCCACAGGACCATCATTGCAATATACTGAGTATAGGTTAGTCCAATTGCATCTAATAATGGGCTGTATTTTTTCACCACTTCTTTAGCACAAGCATATAAAGGGAAGCATAATTGATTTTTAAGTTTTAAAGTATCATCATTCATATCTAATTCTCACTTCTTTCCCTGTTGATCTATGATATAAAAATTTGTCTATTTTAAAAGTGCTATTATGTCTTTTTCCAGTTTTTCAGGTTTATGGGCTGATCCATATCGTTCAACGACATTACCTTCTCTATCCACCAAGAATTTTGTAAAATTCCACTTTATGGTAGATCCTAAGATTCCTCCCCTAGCCTTTTTAAGAAGGGTATAAAGAGGCGCTTCATTTCGGCCATTCACGTCAATTTTTGAGAATCGCTCAAAAGTAGTGCCATAGTTCAGTGTGCAAAAGCTGTTAATCTCCGCCTCACTTCCAGGCGCTTGATTTGCGAACTGGTTAGATGGGAAATCTAAAATCTCAAACCCCTGTCCATTATATTTTTCATACAGTTTCTGCAAGCCTTCATATTGGGGTGTAAAGCCGCAACCAGTAGCGGTATTGACAATGAGCAAAACTTTTCCTCTATAGTCCCCAAGGGACACTTCGTCATTTTGTGTATTCTTCACTTTTATTTCGTATATGCTCATAATTTTTTCCTTTCATTATTAAATTGTTATTAATTAAATTGTACTCAATATATTTATTCTTGTCAATAAAGTTTGTTTTAGTTTCATATAGCAACAGCGCATCGTCCTGAAGCCGATGCGCTGTTTTGTTACTATGATCTTTCCTTTATTCCGACATTAGATTAAAAAGTACCTGCGCCATCTCTGACCGGTTAGTACCTGCTTTAGGATTAAGGTAAGAAAAACCCCACAGATAAGCTTCTCCGGCTCTTCTGCGGGGCTAAATTCAGTATACAGAACTCAACTTGATTTAGTCCAAGTACCTTCCGCAGAAGAATACTCGTAAGTACCTGCTCCACCTGTTGCATAAGCAGTACTGAAGCTCGTCGTTAATTCACTATTAACAAACGCATCTGTACCGATAGTCACATCGGTTCCAATGGTCACACTTGTTAGTTGTGTACACTCAGAAAAAGCTTCCATACCAAGGCCCACGTTACTACCTATAGTAACACTGGTTAGTTTATTGCATTTTATAAAAGCACCACGGTCCACGCTAAGACTATCAGGAATACTCACTGAGGTTAGTTCTGTACACTGATAGAATGAATAAGGTCCAATACTATCCACACCACTTTCAATCACGAGACTCTTTAAACCTGTACAATTGGCGAATGCATATTCCCCAATACTATTTACATTGGCGGGTATGCTCAAGCTAGCAAGCTTGGTACATCCGTAGAACCCATGATCGCCAATAGTTTTTACGCTGCTTCCTATGTTTACACTTGTTAATTCTGTACATTGTAAAAACGCTTTATCACCAATGCTTTCTACACTGTTGGGAATGTTTATACTGGTTAACCCAGAACACCAAGCAAAAGCCCAATCAGCAATAGACGTCACACCGCTACCTATACTCACACTGGCCAAACTTGTACATTCTCCAAAGGCGCTTGCTCCAATACTTTCTACACTGTCCGGAATACTTACGCTGGTTAGTCCTGTACACCCATTAAAGGAAAAAGAGCCAATTGCTTTCACACCACTTTCAATAATTACCTCAGTTAGCCCTGTGCATCCAAGAAATTCATAATCACCAATATTCGTTACGCTGTTGGGTATCGTTATACTTGTTAATTTCGTACATCTTGCAAAAGCAGACGCACCCATGTTCTCCAAACTATCGAGATTCAAACCAGCAAGCTCTGAACATTCAACAAATGCAAATCTTCCAATATCTATTACGCGTTCCAAATTTATATGCGTCAAGCCTGTACATCTTTGAAATGCACTTTCGCCAATAGTGATTATGCTATGGGGTAAGGTTACACTTGTTAGCCCCGTGGATCCCGCAAATGCATAGTTATCAATATGGGTTACGCCATCAGGGACAACATATGAACCTGTTTTTCCTCCTGGATATCTAAGAATCGTACTTCCTGATTTATTAAATAGAACCCCACCTATACTGTTGAAATAACCATTTCCACCATCTACATTGATTGAAGTCAGTGAAGTGCACTGATAAAACCCCATTGGACTTATAGTGTTTACACTTGCTGGGATATTTACGCTGGTCAATTTATCACATTCGTGGAAAGCTGTATAGTTCATATAGGTTACAGTGCCTGGAACTGTATAGGATCCAGCCCTTCCACCTGGATATAAAAGAAACGTATCCTGGGATTTGTTGAACAACACACCATCAATACTACTGAAATTTGCATTTTCTTCATCCACATGGATTGAAGTCAGCGAAGGGCAGGGATAAAATGCAGAAAGGCTGATATTGGTTACGCCTTTACCGATACTTACACGAGTCAAATTTTCAAACCCTCTGAATAATCTATATTCGATATTGGTTACGCCATCTTCTATCACAACAGCTTTTATGGAATCCCTATGGGGATAATGTGGATAAGAAATGACATCGTTGCGTTTAGTCATTGCACCTGCACCGGAGATGACAAGCACACCATTAGAATACAAAATACCCGTTACAGTTGATTCATCATTATAACTATAAGTCTGGATTATCACCGGATCAGTTACAGTGATATTCTTTTCACCAACAACACCAGAACTATCATTAGCTGTTGCTTTAACAGTCACTGCTCCTACGGATGTTGAAGTCAATAAGCCTTCTGTAGTTATGATTGCGGCCCCACTTCTATTTTCCACACTCCAAGTTACCTCCTTATTTGTTGCAATATCCGGTAATACTGTTGCACTCATTTGCAAAGTCAGGCCTTCTGGTACTTCAGTTGCATTTTCAGTACTCGTGACAGAAATTGAACTAACTTTTACTCTCCTTGAGCCGCCACCACTGCTTCCATTGGAGGGTGTGATGGTACCACCGCGCACTACTGTCCTGCCTGTCACCTTGACATTAACAAGAATAACCTCTCCGTCGCCTACGCCATCGCCAATGATCAAGTCTCCTTGGATGGTGACGTCTTTAAGGGTAACATTGGGTGCACTAATCATGACGTTGCCTTCAGAAACCTGTGTATATGTACCAGGAGTTTTAAAATAATTCTTTAAAAGATTGTGCATCATTTGAGCAAACTGTTCTCTTGAAATGTTTTCTTTTGGATTTAACAATCCATTTGCTCCAGATAAATACCCTTCTGCTACAAGGGCTGCAATACTACTTTTAGCCCAACTACTAACAGAAGTATAATCCGTATACTTGTTAAGTGCGCTTTCAGTTCCACCAGAAAGTCTAAAGGCACGTGCTAATACCACAAAAGCCTCTTCGCGGGTAATAAAGCTCATGGGGTTTAGTTTGCCGCCACTCCCTACAAATATCTTCATATGTACTGCTTTTGCCATATCATCAAAATACCACGCATTCTGATCTACATCTGTGTAGCCACTTAAAGATGATTTCTGGGTCGCTCCAAAGGCTCGATTTATGACTGCTGCCATTTGAGCTCTTGTCAAATTTTCTTTTGGCATAAGTTTTCCATTTATGCCTGTAAGCAGACCATTTGCTACTGCACTTTCAAGGGCAGCCTTTGACCAATCTTCTGGCATATCAAAAAACTGTGCCGCAGATACGTTAGCAGTGACCATCGTAATAACCATCAATATAGTTAACAGAAATACCAAAATCCTTTTTTTCATTAAACACCCTCCTATGGTTCTTTAGTTACACAATCAATCAAGACAGTTGGAAATTTTAATTTGAAGCTTGCAAAATAACTGGAAATGCTAGCTGGAAAAAGATATAATTGGTTTTCTAAAATAAGAAAATTCTTTTATTTATGATATTATATCTAATGTGTACAATTTTATAGTATGACTATAGTCATCTTACATTATTTTCATACCATTCGTCAACATAGGAGATAAATTGTGGAAAAAAGTAAAATAAGACTAAAAAAGAAAAGCGTTAGAAACAACTTCTAATGCAAGAACAAAAAATGCAAATGCCCTATTAAATTATAATAGAGCACTCTATACAACATTTAGAAATTTGATTGATTGAGGTATTGAACAAGGGGAATTTATTTTATTATTTTATTTTTTTATTGTTTTTCGCGTCTCCACTCATATAATTCAAGAGTCTTAAATAGTGATTCGCTTCACGCAATGTATGATCACCCAATAATGGAATAATAATTGACTTAATCTTACATTCAATCAATCCTTGTGTTCCTTGTGCCTTGAAATCTCGAATTTCTTTTGTTGCTTTGCGACTATCATCTGTAACTTTTTCCAGAGGCAAGGTCATATCCATCGCCGCCTTTGCTTCCACTGTCAGCTGATCAAACTCCTCGCTAAAGTTATTAGCTATATTTATCAATTCATCTTCAGTTGGATCAAGCAATCCACGAATAAACTTCGAATGTTCTGCCATAATCCTATTCCAGAATAACTCCTGCTCTAGAGCTTCTCTTTCGATATCTATATCCACTCTACTTTGAAGCCTCAGAACCATTTTTAAATAAAACTTCGCTTCCCTCATAATGTGATCTAACAATAACGGGTAATTATTTGTAAACATTTTGCAAGATAAAACATTAGATAGGGTTGTAGCTTTGAACTGAATTAACCTAGTGATTAAACCTATAGCCCTTTGATTAATTAAAAATACTCTTTGTTCAAGTAACGGATGAACTGGCATTAAGCCCCCACCCATTATTCCAGCTTCTGCTTGTGTTAATTCAGTGGGTATCCGCACGCCTGTATAGTATGAAGTAGCCATTTCAGCTTTAAGTGTATATGTTGATATTACTTCACCTGATTGAAGTACATCAGGACTAACAACACCATTAGAAAGTGAAACGACTTCTCCTAAAAGCCTGTCAAATTCTCTTCTGAAACCGTCTGCTTGTTGAGTAAAACTAGTATCCCTTGGTGTAAATCCCACCTGAAGAAAAAATGAGTGTTCTTTCATAACTCTGGCAAAAAAAAGATGTGTCTCCAAAGATCGACGAATAAAATCAATGCTTGAAAGCATAGTATTTCCTCCTAAGAAATATTTTTTATGCTATATACTATGCTTAGGCCGTAGGATTCGACACCACCGCAATTTCGGGGTTGGTGTCAGGCTTGACAAATTAGACAAACTGATGTTTTTCTTTGCCTCTTGGATCTCATTTACAGCATTCCTCTGCTAAAGATCTTTGATACTCCCATCCCCCAATAGCTGAATAAATAAGGTTATAATTGAAAAAATAAATATATGTGTTAAGAAACTCAAACCAATATTTTAAAAGAATTTTCGTATCAAGGCACTATAACAAGTAACTTACCTGTTATTTTTAACTATCTTTCTATAGTAAATACATAATAGAACGAGGATGAAACATGAAAGAATATACACCAAGTTATATTAAACTATTCCAAACTGGTGAACTCGATAATCGAATTAAAATACTTAAAGAAAGGCTTAAAGGCTGTATAGTATGTCCCCATCATTGCAAGGTTGATAGACCAAACAATGAAAGAGGATTCTGCAGGGCAGGAGCCAATATGGTCATAGATGGATATGGTCCGCATTACGGTGAGGAAACTGTACTAGTCGGTAAAGGCGGGTCTGGGACAATTTTTTTCAGTTATTGCACCTTGAGATGTGCATTCTGTCAGAACTGTGAAATTAGTCATCATGGAGAGGGATATGAAGTAACACCTTCTGAGCTTGCTAAAATAATGTTATCAATGCAAAGCAAGAGATGCCATAATATTAATTTCGTCTCCCCATCTCATTTCGTGCCACAGATTGTAGAAGCTGTAAGTTTAGCTATAAAAGACGGTCTTACACTTCCCCTGGTATATAACACAGGCGGATATGACGAGACTGATACCTTGAAACTTTTGGAAGGAATAATTGATATTTATATGCCTGATATTAAGTTTGGCGATAATATAAAAGCAAAAAAGTATACAATGTCAGCTAAATATTTTGATATTGTGAGATTAGCCGTAAAAGAAATGCACAGACAGGTTGGCGACCTGAAGACGAATGAACAAGGTATTGCTTGTAAGGGTTTATTGGTCAGACACCTTGTAATGCCTGAAAATGTCGCAGATACCGACAAAATTTTAGAATTTATTAGGAATGAAATATCAAAGGATACTTCCATAAACATAATGTCACAATACTATCCAGCACACAAATCCTATACCTTTCCGGAACTATCAAGAAGGATTAATAGAAATGAATACAATGCAGCCGTTAAATATGCACAAAAAATGGGATTGACAAATGTTATGTCTACATAACCGCAAATGAGATAATTCTAATATAATCATCTATTTTATACATAATAGCCTTGATATGAAAATTTCGACTTAATTTGATTTAATTAAACACTAGCCTTAAAGGTTAGTACCTGTTATATATAAAGGAAGCCGGGTCTACCCATATGAAAAGCATCCCCTGACACCATGATAGCAGGAGATGCTTTCATTAAAATATGTTACTATTTTTGTTCTTTTGTTTGGTGTCTGACACCCTAGTTTTCCTCTTGCAATTTCTCAACTTCCACAGGAACGGAAGTTACTGTTTCATTTGAGTGATTTTGAACCGTTCCTAATGGCATTAAGTATTCACCACCATAGCCGTAACCAAAACCGCTATTACAGAATAAAGCTGCCAGTATTAAGAAGAAGAACAATAAACTATCATCTACTCTGGAATAGCCCTTGATTCCACCACCATAGCCGTAACCAAAACCACTATTACAGAATAAAACTACCAGTAATAAAAAGAAGAATAATAAACTATCATCCACTCTGGAATAGCCATTGATTCCACCACATTGTGAATCAGCCATTGCTTAACCCCCTTCCATTAGGAGAGTACCTTTTTGTTGTTTCAATATATACTATGACGGCAGGAGGAATTATGATAGTAAAATTTATATATAATTTCCTTTAATAGTTGCAATACGAATGTTCTATTATTCTTATTGTGTCTTATCCTTTTCTTTAATTAGAGTTTAATCTCGTACATACAGGACTTATCTCCTCTTAAAATGGAGGTAACCACCCGACTATTTACTTTCTTTCCAGTAATCTTTGAAATCATTTTCTCTGTCATACTTGCGGAACAGTGACATAGAACTGGAGACACTTTTTTATCATTCATGCATTGCGTTATTGGGCATACGCAATAGCTTTTGTTCTCGTCAACAAGAATTATATTTTAGTCTCATCATATGTAATGATTTGACCATGTTCTTTTGACATGAACTTAATGAATCCATGTAAATCTCCAACATATTTTTCTAACATTTGTTCCAGCGATTTATAATGACATGCACCGCATTGATCTAAAAGCAATGTGCATTTTTCTTCAGAGCAATTCTTTTCCATGCTATTTAACAACTCATTAAGCCATTCCATGCTGAAATTTTGTGCCCATTCCTTATATCCGTCCATATTTATACTCCTTTTTCTAGAAAATCTGGTCAGACCAGCATTCTCTTATCTCTTTACATATTCAATGGCTTCTTTGCCAGTTATATACTCGACGTCAATAACAATAATATAAGCTTGTGTACATTCAGTTATCTCCTTATGTTTCGCCTTTTCCGGTTGATCTCCAGAATATTTTTCAACTAAAGCCCTAAAAGATTCCATCCATTCATCGCCTTCTACAATCCTTGCCTTACCAAAAGCAATAACGCTGCGGAAATAAGTTGTATATTCATTACTTATGATCGTATCTTCATCTATTACTGAAAAAGATACCTTTGGATTCTTCGTAATAGCATCGATTTTATGTCCAGCTTTTGCAGAATGAAAATAAATTTTGTCATTGAAATAGACATAGCTAAGTGGAACTGCGTAAGGATAATCTTCATCACCTAAGCACGCTAGGACGCCATTTGTGCATCGGTTCATTACAGCTTTAGTGTCGTCCATTGAGAGTAATTGCTTACCTCTTCTCATTTCTCTAAACATTAGTTGTTTCCTCGCTTTCATCGAATGGTGTTTTTGTGTCAGGCATTTAATTATAAATTTTTTACTTACAAACTTTCTATCATCTCTTTGGTTTTTTTGAAATCCTCTTTAATTTTTTTGAGAATGCTTTGGTCCGTAATAATCTCCAGGGCTGTTGAAGCCATTGCCATGATGGCATTTTTCAGCATTTTTTCTCCCTTCTTTTCCACTGTAGCAGCAGCTAATTCTTCTGTATGCAGTGGAATTCCTGGGCTTTCCAGCGTAAGGAAACAAAGGGCTGTGGGACACTCCCAGCTGACATTGCCTACATCTGTAGCAGCATTGGCAGCCGGAGGTTCAATCAAAGTATAATTTTGTTCCTCAACGTTTTTCCTAAATATTTGCGTTAATGTTTCATTACTGTATAGCTTCTTGTAGGGGGAGCTTTTCCATATTTCAACCTTTGCCCCAGTCGCTAATGCTCCTCCTCTGGCACAATTTTCGATTTTTTGCACCACTTCATCTAGGTAATCAGGTTCAAGGGTTGTAATATGAATTCTAATCTGTGCAAATTTTGGAACCAAGTTGGGGGCGCCCCCGCCATTTGTAATAGTAGCCGGTATTCTTGTGCCCGGTTTCAAATATTGCTGCATTGCATTTAGTCCCATAAAAGTGATAAGCACCGCGTTAAGTGCACTTATACCTTCCGTTGGGTTAAAAGCAGTGTGGGCCGGTACGCCATGAAAATCTATAAGCATGGTTTGATGTGGTGTTGAGGACCCACCAATATAGCTTCTGTCGGAATCTGCATGCACCTGCATGGCAGCATCTATCCCGGCAAAGATGCCTGCTTCTGCCATAACAATTTTTCCGCCATCGAATTCTTCATCAGGTGTCCCAAATACAATTATTTCGCTTGGTTCTTCCAGAGACTTAGATAAGGCAACCGCTGCACCGACACAAGAACTCGCAATGATATTATGGGCACACCCGTGACCTACCTCAGGTAATGCATCATATTCTGCAAGAAATCCAATCTTGGGCCCGCCTTCACTTATTTTGAATTTGGCTACAAAAGCCGTTTCAAGATCTGCAACATTACGCTCCACTTGAAATTGATTGTCCTCCAGATAATCACATATTTTCGCAGCAGAATTAAACTCTTTTGCTGATAACTCCGGGTTCTCATACAACCAAGTATTTAATTCAATCAACTGCGGAAAGATGTCTGTAATCTTCCCATAAAGCTTTTCTTTAGCAGTTTTTATTTCCATTTTTATCCTCCTTTATATTTACTCTTAGCACCATTTTCTTTTCTTAGTAAGATGTAACCGCACCTGTTTTATTCAACTACCTAAGTATTATATTATCATGAATCTTTGGTTTTCTCCTCATTAAAATACCTCCAAATAGATAATCTAATTTTAATTAATTAGACTGTCTGCTTTGGAGGCATCATATCATAACGGCACTTTCATTACTGTCTAAGAACTGAATTTTCCAATCATCATATTTAAGATTTCTATGTCTGTCTCCTTCATTCCTACTCTGCCGAGTCTTCCAATATTACTTAGAGTCGCTTCCACATCATCCATGACGATACCTTCACCGCCACAGAAATTATTTCTACTTAACGCCATTTTACTTCCGATAATAGCAGCATCTACAGATACAGAAATTTTAGCAGCACATGATGGTTTTGCACCATCACAAATCATTCCAGAAGCAATTGCTAGTGTGTTGCTTATTGCATCTGCTATCTGATCTTTTGTTCCACCCATAAGATATGTAATTCCTGCACTGCTACCCGCGCCTGCGCTCACAGCTCCACAGAATGCTGAAAGGCTGCCAATATCATCCTTAATATGTATAGCGACAAGATTGCTTAAAATTAATGCTCTGTATAACTGTTCTTTATTACAATTTAATTCCTTAGCATATTCAACCACAGGTATTGAAACAGTAATGCCCTGGTTCCCGCTTCCCGAGTTGATAACTACAGCCAAATCACTTCCGCTCATTCTTGCGTCTGAGCCTGCTGCAGACATAGCTCTCGCACGTATTGCTACATCGTCTCCATATATTTCTAACAGTTTCTTTCCGGTATTTGCACCATATTGCTTTTTTAACCCCTCTTCAGCAATAAGTGTATTGCATCTGATCTGATTATCTAACAAATCCGACAATTCCTTCACTTCAACTGCGTCTGTAAAATCCAAAATTCCCTTTATACTTATAAAGCTTCGCTTTCTAGTGTTTTCTCCATTATCAATGGTATAATGTTGCTTTAAAAGCTTTATGTCATTTTTTTCTATATTAACGATATTAGTATGTTTATCTAATATCTCAACTTTTACAACATCATCTTTATACACTGCAATTATGCATATATATAAGCTTGCAACGCCTTCTGCCAATTTAACACTGCAAAAACCCGATTTTATAAGTCTTCTTGATTCTTCGATCTGATCTTCTGCAATTTCCGTAAGTACTTCTAACTTTCTGTCAGGATTCCCTCCTAAAGCTCCTAAAATAACAGCAACTTCAATGCCCTTTTGGTTACCTGAATTTGGAACGGTTACCCCCTTAACATTTTTAATGACATTTCCACTGCAGACAGCGGTTATTTTTTCGGGAAACATTCCAAGCTCTTTTCTGGCTACAGCGCTTGCATATGCCAATGCTATGGGTTCAGTACAACCCAAAGCCATTACCAATTCTTCCTTTAGTACGGCGACATATTTATTGCATATATTTTTATCCATATCTCTCTCCATCCATTAGTAACCAACTACTTTTCACGAGTGCTCTATTGAGTTCAATAGACCCACTCGTGTTGTCGTTGGAATTGCACTTCATTTTAGAATTTTTAGTCATCGGATAAACAGGAATATCCTTTGTTTATTTATGATGTTACATTTTATTTAATCATGATTATACTAGGGCCATAGATATTTGAGGCACGAAAACGATAACTATCAAGGCGGCCACTTCGGCAATTAAGAAAGGAACGATATCTCGGCTAATCTTCTCCAGCGGAGTATCTCCGATAATCGATGCCGCAAAGAGGCAGGAACCAACCGGAGGCGTGATTGCTCCAATGCTAAGGTTCAGGCAAATTATAACACCAAAATGTATGGGATCGATGCCAAAGGCTTGAACAACTGGCAACAACAGGGGAGCGAGTATGACGACAGCCGCACCTCCGTCCATCACGCAACCAACCAACAGTAACAGGAGATTGACCAAAAGCAACATGACCACCTTACTGTCAGCAACAGCTAGAATCGCGGAGGACAGCTGCTGAGGCACTTGTGCCAAAGTCATAACCCTACCGAAAATACCGGCCGAAGCCAGTAAAATGAAAATCGTCGCGCTAATCACAGCTGCTTCACCGGCACAATTAATCAGGCCCTTGAAGTCAAGAGTACGCTCTATAACCGTGGCAACAATGATTGCGTAGATGCAACAGACAGCACCTGCTTCCGTCGGAGTGAAGATACCGCCGTAAATACCGCCCAGAATAATGACGGGGACCAAAATTGCCCATTTAGCTCTCAACATTGTTTCTCCGAATTCAGATAGGCTGAAGTGTCCGTCCGCATTACTTTGCAAGCCTTCTTTTCTTGCCGTTAGGTAGACCGCAAAGCAGAGAAAAACAGCCAAAAGTATGCCAGGCAGGAGACCTGCAAGGAACAAACTGCCGATGGAAGTCTCGGTACCAACGCCGTAGAGAACCAACATGATACTGGGAGGAATCATGGGACCGATGACGCCACCGGCAGCAGCAATCGATAAAGCGTAGGGCTTTCTATAGCCTTGTTTTTCCATCTCAGGAAGCATCATGGAACCGATAGAAGCAGTCGTTGCAGTGGCAGAACCGCTAATCGCTGCAAAGAATGCGGAGGCCACGACGGTCACCAGACCCAAACCTCCGGTGAAACGGTTGAAAATCGTGCCAATCCAGTCACACAACTTTTTGGATATACCACCGCGTGTCATGATGGCTCCGGCAAAAATGTAAAAGGGTATAGCCAATAGCGGATATGAAAACAACGAATTCATTGCTGAACCTGCAATTGCCGTAAGGGGTGCAAGATCCAAAATATAGCAGCCGATCAATGAAGATATTATCAGAGAAATCGCGACAGGAACCTTCATTACGACAAGTAAGAAAAATATACCAAGCAATAACAGTGTATTCATTTATCTATTTCCTCTCGAATCATTTCTTCCTGTGAAATCACATCTCTTTCTCCTCTTAACGTATGAACAATCAAAACAACGACACGAATCGCCATCAAGGCCATACTTAAGGGGATAGCAATTGAAGCACACCAATAAGGATATTGCCCGCCAAGGGTTACCGCCCCTCTATCTATATAGTTCATCGTAATTCCCCAGCCTAAATATACCATAACTATTGCGCAGGCAAACCATAGGACCTGAGAAAAAACCGTAAATCCAATCCGTAAGGGCTTGGGCAACAAATCAACGAACATGCTCACGATAATGTGCTTACGTTCGTTGGTTGCTGCGCTGGCACCCAGATAGGCTACCCAAATCATTAGGAAGGTCATCAGTTCCACCGCCCAAGCCAAGGGCATCTCGAGTACAAAACGAAATATGACCTGCACAAAGCCCATGATAATCAGCACACACATGATGACTCCAAGAACAACCTTCTCAAATCGATTAAAACTTTCATAAAGCTTATTCATGAATATCCTCTCTTTTCCTATTTTATAAGGTACGGCAAAGTTAATCCGCCGCACCTTATATATCAATTACTAATTTGCACGATAATCTTCCAGCCAATCGATGCAATAATCCCACATATCAGCACCAATTATTTCACGAAGATCGTCATAGCAGTAATCCGCCACAAGACCAGCAAAGGCCTGATATTGCTCATCGGTCAATTCATTAATTTCGACACCGGCTGCGGCAATCTCTTCATAAGTGCTATTTCTGGTCTCAGGTCCAACAACATCTCGGGTATATTCCTCCGTCATCTTGCCAGCGGTCTCGATTGCTTCCTGCAAATCTTCAGGTAGACTTTCTAAGAATTCCACATTGAACAGCAGCGTCATACCACAGTTGGTGATGGGGAGTCTGGTGTGATACTCGGTTACCTCAACGAACTTCTGAGGCACAAAGTTACTACTGGTGGTATACAGACCATCCACAGCTCCCTGTTGTAGACCGGTATATACCTCGCTAAACGCCATAGCAACAGGCAACCCACCGCAGGCCTCTACAAACTTGTATGGTCCAAGTGAATCATAGACTCGGATTTTTAGACCCTTCACGTCCTCGGGGGTAAGAATGGGCCGCACGGTGTTTTCGACTTCTTGACCCATAATGTATTCAAAGAAAACGGTGGTGATGCCATACTCGGCACACTCTTCATCAATCATATCTGCATACCACTCATCGCTGGCAGCATAAAGCTCATCCTGGTCCTTGAATAAGAAAGGAACATCCTGCAGACGAACAGCGTTCATCGGAGCAAAGGAAGGGATGTTGGTGGGGCCTACCAAAGCAGCATTCAAAGTGCCATCGATGACCTGCTCGCCAAT
>JADQBM010000056.1 GCA_016278615.1 Clostridia bacterium
TTGTGTAATTATGGGGAAGTAGACTGCATGATTACTCACACAGCCTGACGTTTCGCCTGATACCTCGGCTTTCAACAAATACTTGTCTTTGGTTTTTTTTATGTATTTAGCAATGATTAAGAATACCTTCAGCCCATGAATATCCATTTTTTACCTCTTTATTAATTTTCAATAGATATTATACATAAAATACAAGATTGTTAAAGAACATTCAATAAAATGAACCCTCCTGCCGTATTTGTATTTGTTATAAGTATAAAAAAAATAAATACCCAGAACTCAAATTTAACAATAAAGTCTTTATGACTTCATTGAAAAACTTTGGTTCTGGGTATTCTGCTTCTTTTTTTAATGAGATTCGAGGTCAGGCTTGACTCAAAAAACCTTATGTTTAATCTTTTCTAAATATCTAAGCAAAGGGTAGCCTAATCCATAACAAGCGATTAATTGGCCTAATCCAACCCAACCTATACAATAAAGCAAAGGGAGCTCTAAAACATAATGGAGCATAACGCCAATAATCAATGCATTGCTAATAACAGGTGGGAGAGGAACCCATATTTTCTTCTTGATTTTAGAAGACAGGAAAGCTGCAATCAAAGTAGCTGAACTTCCCAGTACAATATCCCAAATACCATATCCTCCAACAATATTTGCTACAATACAACCAATAAAGAGGCCAGGTATAGCAGCTGGCGTCAAGAAAGGTAGTATGGTAAGCGCTTCAGAAATCCTCACTTGCATGATACCATAACTGTACGGCATCAATGCAATGGTCAAAGCAGCATAAATCGAAGCAATAATAGCTGCCTGTGTCATAAACCTAGTCTTATTCATTTTAATCCTCCTAGTTTTGTTTTAAGTCAGGATGGTTTCGAACTGACTTTTGTGGCTTGCGCATACCCAAAAATTATAGCACTCTACAGGGGAGTCGTCAATTTGAGATTTATCCCAAACCATAACTCGATACCTTTCTCAATATTTTCCGCACCATATTGGGCATTGTGTAAGCTTAGGATATGTTTGGATATGGCCAAACCAAGACCTGTTCCTGTACTTTCATGTTTGTTTTTTGCTTTGTAAAAACTTTCCCAAACATATGGCAAGTCCTCAGCAAGGATAGATTCTCCCGTGTTTCTGACTTTTACTATAATCTGCCCCCCTCTTATTTTTGTGTCAATTTGGATTTCACCGTTCTTTGGGGTATGCTCAAAAGCATTTTTGATAAAGTTTGTTAGGACTTGCTCTAATCTCAATTGGTCTCCATTTATAAATATCTCTTTCTTCACTTCATTATGCACAAAAGAGATTTGTTTTTGTTTTGCTATTTCACTATATTTATCACACACTTTTTTGATTAGTCCGTTGATATCAAATTGTTCTTTTTTTATCTTAAAGGTCCCGGACTCAAGTTGGGACAAGTCTAATAGATCTCTAATAATTTTAGTCATTTTAGATATTTCATCGTTGATAACTTCATAATGATATTTTTTATCTTCTTCTGTATAAGCAAGCCCATCTTCTAGTGCTTCAACATATCCTTGAATCACTGTTAATGGCGTTTGCATCTCGTGAGAAACCTGTGTTACAAATTGTTTTCTCAGAATATCCAAAGTCTTTTCCTTTTTTAACTCCTCTTGAAGTTGTAGGATCGTATTTTGGAGTGTATCCGCCATTTTATTAAGAGCGTTACCCAATTGCCCAATTTCATCTTCCCGATTGTCTATATATTTTCTGGAAAAATTCAGTCTGCCCATCTCCGATGCAATACGGTTTAATTCCACCAATGGTTTGGTCATATTTTTTGATAGAATGAATGCGCCTATGGCTCCAAGGAATAACGCAGCAATCATCATATACTTAATGATTTCCTTTAAAATACCTACAGCTTCATCGATTGTCTCTATTGGTATCTGGATTACTGTTAAAATTCCGTTATCATACCTTTCACCATATACATACTTATCCATATTCTGAGAATTAATCGTATGCCTTATAACAAGATGCTCTCCTGCAGGAATCTTGAGAATGACACGAGGAATTGCCTTAAGAGGCATTTCAAAAGGCACTCTTAAACCTCTTTGTTTATCCATAATAAAATCAGTAAATACCAATTGATTATCATGATTATAGATAGATATATCCGTTCCCGTTTTAATAGATATATCTTTCAATTCATCCGCTATTTCATAAAGGGTTAGATTTTCTTTGTCTAAAATACCATGAATGTCTATTGACGATTTGTTTCATTTTATTATTGTAATAGAAATTATCAGCAAAGAAACTAATAAATAGCCAGGAAAGAAGCAAGATCGTTATTATGGTGCATAAAATAACCACATAGGTCCTCAAAAAGATAGACTGTTTCATAATTTCACCTCAAAGCGATAGCCTACGCCACGTACTGTATCTACCTTTACTGACGCATTTTGAATTTTACGTCTCAGTCGTTTTACATGGGTATCTACGGTCCGAAGATCACCATAATAATCATAACCCCATACCTTATCTAATATGTTTTCTCGTGTTACTGCCAAATCCATATTCTTAGCAAGGTATAACAATAAATCGTATTCCTTCGGGGATAAGTCTATTTCAATGCTTTCAATAAAAACCTTATGGGCTTTTGTATGGATTGCAATATTCCCTATGTCCAAAACCTCCTGTGATGATTTGGAACTTCTTTTTAACAGAGCCTTAACCCTCATGACCAGTTCCTTCATGCTAAAAGGTTTTATCACATAATCATCTACTCCTAACTCAAAACCAAAGACACGGTCGCTTTCTTCGCTTCTTGCTGTTAGCATAATAATAGGCACATCACTTTCTTGCCTTACAGAGCGGCAGACCGACCAACCATCGTATTCTGGCATCATTACTTCAAGTATCATCAAATCTATTGATTGTTCAAAAAATATATCTAAAGCTTCTTTCCCATCTTTAGCTTCCATAACAGAATATCCTTCATTCATCAGATATCTAATAATTAATTTTCTTAATCTTTCCTCATCTTCACAAACAAGAATATTTACCGCACACATATTTTTTCTCCTAAGTTTTCATTAACGTATTAACGCATTTTATCTATTATATCAATATTTTTAAAGATTTTTAATTTTTTATTTTATCCATATATGAAATGTTATTAACAAACTAAGAGCAGGAAAATTCCTGCTCTGGAAAAACATATATTTAAGAGGGTATTCATTTTTACCATTCTATTGACTTGCCTTATTTGAAAAGCCTCATTTGCTTGCCACTGCCCCTATGTTCTCTAAATCTTATCTTTCCAAGTTCTCCTTCATTTAACATTTCTTG
This sequence comes from Clostridia bacterium, assembly GCA_016278615.1. Lineage (GTDB taxonomy): Bacteria > Bacillota > Clostridia > Peptostreptococcales > JAAYPU01 > Soudan-22. The sequence goes on from JADQBM010000056.1 coordinate 3,319, forward strand.
ATGCTTCTCCAGCATTTCTTCTGCCTCATCTTGAGTCATTTTCCCTTCATCGACTAACGCATTTAAACGTTCTCTATGATCAGCGGACAAAGTTTCTTTTAGCTCATCCAGCACCCCTTCATCCTCAGCAATTTCAAATAATGTTTTCCCCTCTTTTCCTAGTGTTCTCAATTCATCTACCGACTTCCCCGTAAGTTTTTCAACAATACGTCCCGTAGAATCTGCAAAAACAACTGTTCCCCCAATAATCAGAGTAATTAGCACAGTAAATACGATCGTTTTCTTCATTTTATATTCTCCTTTCTTCTTTTATATGCTTACTTTACCCTTTTATTATGTCAACTTTGTGACAAGGAATTGTAGTTTTAATACAAATAAATTCACTAAGGCGTAAACTTCTTTATACCATAAAATTCATCTCCAAATTCATCGGTATAAGTATTGAAAGGAATTTGCTTGTTTCCATTGGTATCCATTGACGTTACACGCCAATAATAGATGCCATCTTCTAATTTATCGATGCCAACGCTGGTCTGTTTTATAGCTTTATTAGAAACAAGAACCTCTGAAAATGTTTTATCCCTACTCAATTCAAAAGTATAAGAGACCAAGTCTTTATCTATATCATAGGATTCATCCCATGTAAATACCCAAGTATTATTTTCTATATAGGGTTCATGGAGAAAAAATGGCATGGGATACGCTAATAATTCATGGTATTTCAACTGGTTTCTTTCTGTCATTTCAGGCAGCTCTTTATACTGCGCAATATATTCTTCTATAGTAACCGGCAAATACTTTAAGTCTGGAAGCGACGTTATAGAAGGTACCACCATGTCAAAATATTGATCTAAAAAGGCCTGAGTTTGTTTCTTATTAATAATGGCAGTCAGTTCTTCTATCTTAAGATTGAGAGCTTTCACACTTTCTGGATTTTCAAAAATTTTTCTATGAAGCTCGTTGTCCCAGAACATAGCAAGCCCCCTTTGCCAAGGTGCTCGTTTTTTGGAGTGTCCCCAAGATTCTTCGAAGTCTCGTGGCATAAAATACCACTTTTGAGAATTCAATGGGCTATATAGAATATAATTAGTAGTGGATGCTGCATAATGATCAAATAAGATGTTTGAGGCAATCCAGGTGAGATAATTGTCCTTATCAAAATAATTTGCAAAAAATTCATTTGCATCTTGAGTAGAATCATTAATACTATCCAACATGTGAATGAATTTACTATGGTCGTCACTACCATCAATGTCTAATATCTCTTCAAACTTCTTTATAGAGTAATTTGGATTATCCGAGTCCATTATGTGATCAGGGTATCTTGAGAAATTAAAATTCTCGGCAGTATAAAGATGTCCCTCAGGGTGCAATTGATGGTTTGCCAAAAACTGTTTATTGGGTTGTTCAATATGAGTAAATAGACCATATTCCTCATACTCTTCATCATCTAATTCTTTTATATATAGCTTAACAAATCTTGTATCAAAGCTTGTTATATTCGGAAGAATGCTTAAATAGTCAAAGGATAATTTGTTTCGAATTCGTAAAGGATCATCATAATTTTTCTTAAGATTGATAATGCTTTGGCGGTTCCATATTCCTGCGTTTTCATATAATCTGAGCTTGAAAGATTTTTGAACGTCATTGCTTTTTAATTCAATGGTTGCATTTGGTTCAGAAAACATAATATTTTTTATTAAATTGGATTTGTTTTCAAAGTAAACTTCAACTTTATAGTCCAAGTTATCTATTTGGTCACGACTTAAAAACATCATTTTTGCCAAACTGTCAATATCAGGATTCTTCTTAATATTCACATCTAAAACAGTCAGGTAAATTTCCTCAACTTTTATTTCATTGTCATAGATATAGTTATTCTCATGAATAATGGATTCCTCATGTAAAGGATTGTCCCAGTCATCCAAACTAAAAGCAGACTCGCTCTTAGGATTTTGAGAAAAGAAATAGAGCTCTGCAAAAATAATCAAGGTTAATATCAACAAAACACTGTATAACTGAATCGTATTATTCTTTTTTTTATTAGTAAGCTTCATGAACATCACCTCGTTTGTAGAGCTTTATCTATTCTGCATAATCTCCATTGTATTTTATAAGTACCGCACTATGGACTCCTTCAATATCTGATAGGATCTCTACATAATTGGTATTAATAACTTTATTTAACTCAAGGGTCAGTTCTGTCACGCCATTAGATACCACTTTTGATTTAATGGTGTGATCTATTTTTTTAAATATTGGAAGTATACTTCGTATTGCACTATTCTGATATTTTATAATTAACAAGTAGCTGGTTTCACTTGTTTTTTTCTTAGACATAATATAGACAACAAGACCAATGAAAAGGGTCCCACAAATGGCAATGGAATAAATTCCTGCACCAGAGGCAATCCCTGCAGATACAGCCCAAAACATAAATACAATGTCCCTTGGGTCTTTAATGGCTGCCCTGAATCTTACAATACTCAAAGCACCTACCATACCTAAGGATAGTATAATATTTGAACTGATGGTCATGATAACTAAGGATGTAACCATAGATAACATAACTAGAGATGTATTGAAACTATGGCTGTAAACCACACCTTGAAATGTATGTTTATAAATTTTAAAAATAAATAGCGCCACAAGCAATGTAATGGTAAGTCCTAAAAATACATTCAATATGGACAAGTCCGCCATTTCTTCAAAAGATTCTAAAATACCCTTTTTAAATAAATCTTGAAAGGTTGTTTGATTCCCCATGTTTTCTCCTCCTTAGTACATTTTCAAATTATTGATGAGTCTTCTGCACATGACATATTTTGAGGCGGCAGTAAAATAGTGATTGCTGGATTGTATCAAATCAGATATAAAAGCAGGCATAAAAGCATCATATTTAATCTCCATGATCATGACGGATTTACTAAAAACAAATTGTGTCACCATGTTTTCATTAAAAACGTCAAAAGAATTCAATCCTGCTCTTAAATTTTTATCAAAAGTAATTCTTACATTCCCTAACTCATATATATATGCCTCTCTTTCATAGTCCACGATGATGACAGGCCTAAGGAGATGACATGTTGCCTCTAAGGAGATTTCCCTTAACAGCTTGCTTTCCGAGGATCGCAAAAAATCATATTGCTGATCCAATATTTGATAAAAGTTCTTTTTAGATATTTTTTCAGATGTTTTATGAATATACTGTCCACGTTTTGACTTCTTTTCAAAATTAATGATGCCATCACCGCCATTGTAAATTCGTATCCTGTATTTTTTTCGCTCTTCAATGCCCGCTTTTTTTTCAAGATAGGCACTATTATAGACATCGTCAAAATATAGACTTCTTATGGAGTAGCCTTCATTCCCTTTGCTATTCTCGTCCAGTTGAATAGCAAACTTTAATTTGTTCTTAAGTTCATGATATTCTTGTGTGCTGATGATATATTTCAATTCATGTCTGAATTTCTTACTTTTACAAAGCATAAAAGCCCTCCTAACCTTAATCAATATTAAAGCTTTTTACACCATATTTTATCACGTCATTTAGTCTGATGTAATCAAAAGCATCCATAGAATTCCCTTTGGAGTCATATACCGTCACTTTCCAAAAATAGTTGCCTGGATTAAGATTAGGTATAACATATTGCGTACTTTTTATATTTTCTTGATTGACCAGTAAATGATTGAAATCAGGGTCTGTACTTAATGCAAAATGATAAGTTAAATCATCCCCTTGAAAATCATAGGAAGCTTCCCACACAAAATGATATTCTCCGTCCATTTGTTCTGGTTCTCCCATAAAGAAAGGGAGCGGATTCTCAAGAGAAACATAATAATCTTGTCTATTTACTTCTATTTTATTAATTATTGAAAACAGTTCCTGTTTATATTCAGCCTTGGTATCTCTCATATATTGATTGTCGGGATGGGACTGTAGCGTATTGATGACTGTGTTAAAATAGCTATTTAAAAGCTTTTTAGTATTTTCTTCGTTGATTATTTCAGACAATTCTTCTATTTTTTGGCTTAGTTCATAGATATTGTCAGGATCCTTAAATAGTCTTTCAAAAAGAACCATGCCCCAGTAATTGGCGATACTCCTCTGCCATTTGGAATTATAGGGGTCTCTTAGAGATCCATCATAATCCCAAGGAATAAAGAACCATATATCAGAATTAAGAGGGCTATATAATATAAAGTTTCTACTATTTGTATCAATGTTATTAAGAAGGATATTGACTGCTAACCAAGTATATAGATTATCTCTGTCAAAATATTGATCAACGACTTCATTGATATCCAAAGAGTAATCGTTGACAGCATCAAGCATTTTAATAATCTTTTCGTGGTTATCATTGCCCTTGGCGTCTAGAACTTGATTAAACCTATCGCTGTCAAATGTCATGTCTTCTTTAGATTTAATATGACTTGCATATCTGTAAAACTCAAAATATTCTGCTTTATATAAATGGGCGTTTACGTCAAGCCCATGGGTTCTTAAAAAGTTCTTATTGGGTTGTTCGATAAATGTATACAGCCCATAATTGACAAAAGAACTGTCTTTCGCCGAAGACAAATCTCTGACATATAATTTGACAAACCGGGTTCTCATGCTGACAAAATCAGGAATCAGCTCAAAATAATCATAACAGAATTTATTTACTATTTTCAGCTTGTCACCATAGTGCTTGTTTAAATTGATGATATCAAAGCCATCCCAAGGCTCTGTTGTATCAAACAGCTTTATTTTATAGGATTTTACCCGTGCAAGTCTTGAAGATTGTCCACGGATTTTCATAGTTGCATTGGGTGAATGAGGTAAGTCTTTTCCTGTAGGTTTTACTTGTTCAAAATATGCTTCCACAAAGGGATCTTCAATATCAAGAGAATCGTCATAATTGGGCTGATTATAATAAACATTTAACTCATTAAAAGTTAAAGAGCCATTTTGAGGTGGTAGTATGGTCACATATAATTCGTATATATGCGTATCATCATCTTGATGATAGATGTCCGTATTATCATATAGTTTTAAATCATTTAGGGGGTTCTCTTCATAGGGTAGTATGGGTTCCTCTTTCTCAGGTTCAACCAAAGTGGCTACAGTTCCCTGGCTCAAACTATAGAAAATATCTAATAGTATAATCATAGCAATAAATATAAAAAATATTAAAACCATACCTTTAAATCTCATCCGAGGACCTCCTCCCAATACGATTTACCCTATCAATAAACTTTTCCAATAGCCCTTGCCTTCTTTCCACTAGAGCTACTTGCTTGCAAAAAATATGATACTCAAGATTTTTCATGTACAGAATCAAAATAATAATTGAGACCACCAGGGATAACCCACTGGCTATAAAAAATCCTAGACCGTAAAAATAGACCTTCCAGAAGGTAGAAATATAAGAAAAGAAAAAGCTTGATATGCAAAATGTAACAGCGACCAGGAATGCTTTATCCTGGCTATCAAAATACAATAGAAGGGTCATAATGACAAACATGATAATGGCACAGTAATATCCAAGGGCCAAGATGCTAAATAAGCTCACCATTTCAAATGTAAAGCCAAAGTTTGAGAGGAATTTTAGTCCAATAATGATAGCCGCCAAAGTAAAAAACAATTGGATTTGCATAATATAAGCCAGTTCTCTAATGAGAACCTTAAACATCTCTTTACGAGCAAATTCTATATCTTCATAGCAGGCACCGTTATTAACAAGGTAAAAATAGTTTCTGTATTTCTCATAAAATGAAGTCTCCAGGCGCACGACAAATACAACCATAGTAGGCATAATACTTAAAAAAGAATAAAAGGCAGGGATGTCATAAGAGGGTGCATAGATATAGGTGTCCTGGATGGTAACATTTAACCTTGGGATATTCCAAAATACAAAATTATGGATGTATATGCCCATCATATAGAACAAATTTGTGAAAAATAAAAAGCGATGGTTTACGAAGTACCTCATGAAATTGAAATATAAGGTGCTTTTTTTCTTGAAAAACCTTTGTATTTCAATTGCAAGGACAATATTTATAATAGCAATACAAAGAGCAAATGAAAATATAACGGCTGACTTCATATCCATCATTTGGTTTTTAATAATCAGGTATCCAATTAAGATAGAAAACATTGTTGAGAATAAAAAGCAAAATGTCACAATCTTGTAGTTTTTCACTGCAGAAATATATATGTTTAGTATAAACATGACCGATAGTTCAATAAAAAGTAAATAGGCAAAGGTTTTGTAAAGAAGAGGGAGTGGTGACCTGAAATAAAAAGCAAAGCCTGACAACCCACAAATCAAAATAATCACAGCAAGAGAACCATATAAAGAAGGTAAAATATCCTCTCTTATTTCCATGTATAGCCGATCGGATAAATACCTTGATAGCATCATGCCATAGCCGCTTGTAAAAATAACGGAAAACATAAAGGAATATAAAATCGTGGCTTGCACCAGATCTATATCTTTTTTATGCATCCCTATAACTTCTAATAAAAGATATAATCCTGTAATAACCATTACGCTAATTATAACAGGTCCTATGGTAACAAAAACAGAATAAAAGCCAGCTTTAGCTTTTGCGATTAGCCCTTTATCCTTAAAAAGTCTCTTTAATTCAAAACCAATACCCGCCATATTAAACACTTCCAAACTGTTGATATAATGCTTTATACTTTGTAATATACGATTCTTTTTGATATAGATTAGCAACTCGACTATAAGCGTTTTGTCCCATTTCATAGCGGAGATCTTTATTATTGCAAAGCTCAATGATGCTTTTTGCAATGCCTTTATGATCTAAAACATGAGTAATAAATCCTGCCTGACCATAATGGTCATTGTATCCATACAACAAATCTTTGCAATCTCCTACATTGGTGCATACGTGAGGTTTTTTTGCAGCCATGCCTTCTAAAACACTGAGGGGCTGCCCCTCACTGATACTTGTAAGCACAAGAATGTCCATCTTTCCAATATGCTCAAGTATGTCTATGGACCCTGTAAAATGCAAATGATTTATTTCCAGCTTTTCAGCCATTTCGAAGCACTCCTTAGCATATTCCTTATCCTCATCGTAAGGGCCAAAAATATAGAAATGCGTATGGGCAACTTCCTTTTGAACACGCTTAAAAGCAAGAAGCATGGTCTTAACATCTTTTATAGGGGCTATTCTTAGTATGGCGCCAATATTCACAAAGCCATCCTCTGTTTTTTTAGGGATATTTTCAAATTTGGAAATATCCACGCCATTAGGAATCAATAGTATTTTTTCTTCTGGGCAGCCTAATTCTACTTGTATCTCCTTATTGCGGTTAAATAGAACAGTGACAGCATCCGACAGAGTATACGCACAATTGGAAAGGTTGTAGAAATAACTAATCCATAAATCCTTATAATAGCCTTTGACCCAATTGGCTTTTATGATTTCTTCTTCTCTTTCTCTGGTATAGATGCCATGTTCTGATAGGATAAAAGGTTTATTATAAATAAACTTGGCATGACCAGCTAATACTCCTGAGTACCCGGTAGATACGCTATGATACAAATCTGCCTCTGGCAAATCCTGCATCAATACATAAAACAAAGTTAGATACATGGATCGCATGGACCATAAAAATTCTGTGAAAGGGGTATAAGGGTATTTTTCTCTATAAACATCTTTGATCATATCGAAGAAATTTTTGCTCAGGAAAATATCAGCAACATTTTCGGATTTTATTTTGTGAAAGAACGCAAATATTTCATGCCATGAGACTGCATCTCCAGTCAACAATGCTTTTAATGCCCGATTCTCTTGGTCACTAAAACGATATTTTTTTCCCTTTGACTTGGCAATAATTGATATATTATCTAAAAAGAAATCTCTGACTCCTACAACGTTTTTTGCCAATTCATATTTATATTGACCTCTGACACTTGAATCTGGGCCAATGGACAATATGACAAATTCATGTTCAGGACATTCCCTTATAAATGTATGTATCCAACTAGATACCCCCCCTTGAACATAAGGGTAACTGCCTTCTGCAAAGAGACAAATCCGCATAAAATCACCTTATCTATAGTTTATTTTTGCATAGGGTTGTTCCACTTTTACTAAATAGATATCCTCATCGATTTCTTTGACTTCACAATTCTCTAATTTTCCTATGGTTTTACCTGTTCTTAAAATGAAATACATACTCTCATAAAAATAATTACTGTAAATTGTCAAAGATGTTTCTGTCTTTTGATACTTAGGATCAAACACAGTATATTGGATCAAAGCATTGGCACCTTGGGAAGCGGTCATGCTTCTTAACCAACTATATTTCTCGTAGACAATCTCATGAAACTCCGTATATTCTTTGCTAAGCATATGCCAGTCTTTATCATCATTTCTGTTGCCATCTAAAATATCATCTGGATGAATAAAATGAGAAAAAGTGCCATGGAGGGTCACCCCATTCATCATGAGCCATTCTTTTTCCTGTGTGAGGGTGTATCCAGAAGTAAGTCTTGGAAATTCAATCATACCATCATCAGCAACTTCAAATTCCTGTTCATAGGAATCCAGATCATGCCCTACCACATATAGGGACGAGATGATTTTTATGTCAGTAGCTGATTCAGCCAGTGCTTCTCTTCCTTCAGGATAAAGTATATTTGAAGGAGGGACATAGACTCTAAATGTATAATCTTTAAAACCAGTTTTTATAAAATCATGGAGGGTCACAAGAGATTTTTCTATTGCTTTTCTATCTGGCCAGGGTTTGTACCTCGAATCTTCATGTAATTCTCCAAAGAAAAATGGTTGGTGATTGTAGCCATGGATCCCTATTTCCCCATGGTTTGATAATAGTTCTCTGCTATAATAAAATAGTGTGTTGTTTTGTAAAGCAATGAGGTCTTCAGATATTTCTTGGGTGTTATCATCATAAGTTCCGATAACCACTCCGGTATATAGAATATTGTTTCTGGCTGCAATCCTTAACATATCCGGCCACCAGATATCCTGAAAGAATTGTTTGATGGTCCTGTTATAATCTTTTGTTATCTTTTCACTGCTACCCTCGGGGATAGGTGCAGGAAAATCGTCAATAAAAGTAACTTTTGTATTTATAACTGGGTATATAAAATCTTCATTTAGAAAACTTAGGGCTCCCAGTATAATGCCACGATTTATTTTATCTTGAAGCATGGTTCCATTAAAATACATAATATGACCTTGCCCATATGCCTTTTGCCAAAGCAACTGAACACCCTCTGTTGATTCTGCATAAGAGATGCTTTCCTTCTCCAGTCTTAGGCTTAAAGATGAATTAGAAATTAGTATTTCATCAGAACCACTAAATCCTGTGCCTTTTATGAGCAAATTTTTATGGAGCTTGATACCGGTTACGTCAATAAAATCATCGTATTCTAAAATGCCAATTTTTCTATAAATCTGATTAAAGGAGCTGGTTGGGGCTAATCTGAAACCAAAAAATACATTACCTCCATCAAATACATATGCCATTAGTTCTTCTACAACCTGAAGCTTCCCTAAGTCTTCCATAAGTAGAACGATACAGTCATATTGGTCATTAATATGCCGTATTTCATGGACGTCCATGAAATCCACATTGACTTTGATATACTTCAATACGCTGACAAAGTTATCTTTAATCTGAATAAAGTTTTCATTGCTGGAATCATAAATAATTAAATAGTTCTCTTTTTCCCCACGTTCAAAAACAGCAGGGTCCATTTGAAGAAACAAGCTATTGGTTGGACTCAAAAGATCTACATTTGTATTTTTATTAAGGTGAAAGACGAAATCCGATCTTACCAGTTCAATAATTATGGCCAATAAAAACACAACGATTACGCTTATGGCGATATTTCTTTTCTTATTCATCCTGCATCCCCAATCCAAAACCTAATTATATTTCTCCCTTTGTGAGACAACTTTATTTGAGAGTGCTTTAATTTATTTAAAATTATTTTGAAGTTTTCTTTATCATTTATTTGATAGCAATATTTCAAATTGGATATATAAGCATTTTCAGTCTCATATTTGTTTAAAAACCGTTGGCAATAATCACCCATTTTTTGGTATTCCTGCACTCTATATAAAGCTTGAGTTAATTGATCATAATAACGCATATTATTACTTTCAAGCTCAATCAAGCTTTCAAGAAGTTGGATATAAGTATACAGGTACATGCTCGTATCCAGCTCGTCCAACAAATTGCTACTCAGGTATTCCTCTATGACAGCGGCATATTGTTTCAGTATTTCCACATCCGATTTATTTTTTTCATAAAGAACTTCAATCTCTTGTATTCTTAAATCCAAGTTTCTTTTAATTTCAGCTATGGCGGATGCCGCATAATGAGATGTCTCCGAATCTGTATCCATAAGCGCAATTTTCAATGCATCAATATATTTAGAAGCATCCATTTTCAACGCATCTAAGAGCTGTCTACGTTTTGTATGAACATCATTAATCAATAATGATTCCTCTAAAGATATGATATTGATGTCTTTTTCTATGTTGATTCTTTCTGTAAATAAAATCATTGTATTATCAAAATCATCATCAATATCTAATTCTTTACTTATTCTCTTTTTCATGCCATACAAAATCAAGACGAAAAGAAATCCTGCCAAAGGAATAAAAAAAGCAATTATAAAGTTACACAGTCGCTCTTGAGGGTTAACATTTCTCACACCCATCATAGCCGCTATAACGCTAAGTAATAGATGCATTAATAGGACTACTTCCATAGTATTCAACCTCTTCAACAAGCTCTGTCTCTATGTATATCTTTTGAAGTCTTTGCATTACGAAACAGGCCTCTTCCTTCGTTGTATTGGAAAGCAATATGAATAATTGATTATTTTGGCTAACTCCCATGGCATCAAATTCCCGAATATTCTGTTCCAACTGATAGGGTATGTCGGTATGGGCCTCTTGCCAATGGTTATTAAGGACTTTTAATAAAACATAAGGTTTTTTGGTTTCATTCTTATCTTTTATAAGTGCAGAAAAAAATTGTTCTTTCAGAATAGCTGTATCATCAATATATTTTTCTTTAATAATAGCAGATTGGTAAAGATAAGCTCTTTCGAAAGCGCTTGATATCAAATTTGATACGATACTCAACAGATTTTTTTTGTATAAGGTGAGAGATTCAAATTCCATTTGATAAATTGCGATAACCCCCAAAACTTTATGAGTCGTCACGATGGGAGCCATCATGAAAGGCAACTCTTTATTCTGGTCCCGATTTATAAAAATGGTTTTTTCTTCAATGATTTCATAAAAAACAGGGGAATCCTCCAACCGAATGGATTTATTTAAGCTAATCAAGCTGTCTTCTGATTGTGAAACCAATCTTAGAAAGTTATTGCCTTTTGATACGGAGAAAATATATACATCTTTACATCTCATTATTTCTTCAATGACTTTTATGGCTTCATCAAAAATTTTGCCCGGTTCCAAAGTGTTAAGCTTATCTATTGTCCTGTATATTTTGCCAAAACTATCTTCGTTTCTTATGATTTGCTCCTGAAGCTCATTTCTTACAAATTTGCTTTCATTATATAGTGAATAAAGGAAGTCAAATTTTGTCTTAAGCTCACTCATTTCATCCGTTTTAAATTCCAGCTCAAGCTTTCTGTTTTCAATAGAATAGCCTAATACAAATCCAACAAAAATATAAACGGCCAATGAAATCAAAGTATCTGCATTATAAAGAAGAGAAAGAAGGTCGTGGCCCCTATCATATATTTGCCAAACATGGAGTACACAAGACAAGGACACAGAAATAGTCACTTGTTTAAGCCCATAAACGACACCAAATAAAATAATATAAATTATTTTTAAATCAATTAAAATTGGGGCTTCACTTTTTTCTATGGTAGAAGTCAAGAAAATAACCAGTAAAAATACCAAAACATTTTCCACATAAGGAAGAATCTGTTTATAGATGCTTATATTATTTTTTTCATGATCCGAAGTAACTTTATCCTTTTCTGATACAGACTCCTTGTTACCGAATTCCTGGTACCATGCATAGGTCTTCTTTAGGCCTTCATGTATTTCATGCATTGGCACCCAATGTAGCTCCTGGACAGCTTTATTATTTGATAGTAAAGAGTGTGGAATATCTCCTTCTCTTTGTTCTGCAAAAATGGTTTCTATTGAAGGCTCAAGCATTTTTAATTCTACAATGAGATTATTAATGCTAATCCTTTTATTGGTCGAGATATTATAAACAGGGCTGTTGGTGTAGTCTGTTGCGACTTTATAAATTGCATCCGCAACATCTTCGACATAAATAAAATCTCTTGTTTGTTTCCCGTTACCAAAAATAGTCACTGCCTTATTCTTTAGTATTTTATCAATAAAGACTGGAATAACACCACTTTCCCCTTCCATGGATTGTCTTGGCCCATAAACATTGGAAAAACGAAGGGATACAGCGCTCAAACCATACATCTCACTAAATAATTGGCAATATTGTTCCCCCGCATGTTTACTCATCCCATAAGGGCATAAAGGGTGGCAGGGACTACTCTCACTAATTGGCAGTTGGGGAGTGTTACCATATACGGCAGATGAAGAGGAGAATACAAACTTTTTTGCAAGAGAATCTTTTGCAAGAGATAAAATATTGATTAGGCCTAATATATTAGATTGTGCATCAAAAAAGGGATCTTCTACAGATTTTGAAGTGCTATTTTGGGCGGCAAGATGGATAACAACATCGAAATACGTGTTGGAGAAAATCTCTTCACATGATTTATCTCTTACATCCATGTTGTAATATTTATGCTTTATGAGGAGATTGCTTTTTTTACCGGAAGAGAGATTATCTATAATGTGTATCTCATGGCCTTCTTCATAAAATCTCTCCGCGACATGAGATCCTATAAAACCATATCCTCCAGTGATTAATATTTTCATTAATAATCCCTCAAATCATTAATTTATAACAATTTTTATTGTTAGTATACTATACTATCAACAAAATGTAAAATGCTGAAATATATTGTCGAAATCAGTAACATAGGTGATTTTACGGACAAAAACCAAAAAATAAACCAAACCAAGGGACGCTTGTTTGCCCCTTTTGTTGTTCCTTAATTTTACCTATAGCATAATTATGTTATTCTCTGAAAGACAATAATGGCAAATATTTCTAACGCAATTAAAAAAACCATTATTCAATAAAAATTTTTGATACTGGGGGATTATATGTAAAGTATACAAAAAGAATAAATAAAACAATTGTGATAGCTATGCCTATAGCCGAATACTTTGAGTAATCTTTCTTAGATCTTAAAATACACATAAAAACTTTTTGACTTAAAACAGCAGTAATGAGAGTAATGAATATATCAATAACAAGTATGCTATTATCGGTAAACCCTGTATAGGTATAGAACATCCCCGGAACTAAAAAAACAAGGGAAAATAGTCCGATCCCTCGTGCAAAATAGTAGTTTTGGTTTTTTGCCATCCCTAAGTAATGCTCATAAATCATCCACATGAGTCCCGCTGTATTCATCATTTTCATGTGCTCCCAAACGCTTTCATTTATCGGACAAAATGGTTTTAAAAAAACAAGGTCTGTTACATCATATAAACTATGGATCAAAGCTGCCAATACAAAAATAACAAAGCTTCCCACAATAGACACTTTGGTCTCATTGATCATGACATGAGTGGTCATGGCCATTCACTCCTTTATTTGATTTTTTATTATATTTATATTTAATAAATATAATAACATGATGATTAAATCAAATTGTTAGATGGGGTTAGATGGGGTTAGGCTTGACAAATTGACAAAATGGTTCGAAATGCTGCTTGTTTTGTCAAGCCTGGTACCATATAGGTAAGACAAGAGCATCCACAAAGTAAGTGTT
>JADQBM010000059.1 GCA_016278615.1 Clostridia bacterium
TCAACTTAAACTGCTCCGAAGGAGTTCACTTAGGCTTAATACTTAAAGGGTGTAAATTTAAGTATAAGTTTAAGTTTAAGTTTAAAAATAAATTTGTAGGGGCTGGTCCTGTGCCTGCCCGAGAAGGTAAATGTAAGTGTAAGTGTAAAGAGAAGAAGTAGCTTTAAAAACGATTTTAGAACTTTTTTCTTATTACTCAACTTAAACTGCTCCGAAGGAGTTCACTTAGGCTTAATACTTAAAGGGTGTAAGTATAAGTATGAGTGTAAGTGGTAGGGATGGATGGTTTGTTGTGCCCATCCGAACTATAACCTTGCACCAACTCCGAGGAGTTCCTTATACTTATTTTTTTTAATAAAAAGTCATCATTCTTTTTAATATGCTTTTATCACCTATGAGGTCCTTTATTCTATAAAGGGATATAGGAAATGCAGGGAAACCTTGAGCGTAAGGGGATAGTTGGTATAATTGAAAAAAAATAACTAATGATTTATCGGCTATATAGTAATCTTGTTCGGGGAGTATTTCATTAAAACCGCCAAGGATAGGCATTTTTCTTTCAAGAATTTCTTTCTTAATAATTTCTGAAACTTCTTCTTTATAGGGACGATTTTTTTTAAAAAGTTGACTAAAAGAAATAACTTCTCCTGTAATTATGTCGAAGGTAAGGCCTTTGATAATAGTAAAACCATGAACCCCTCCAGAATACGAATAACTGAGTAAAGTAAGGCTAAGAATATTTCTCTCATTTGTTTTTATTTCATAGGAGCCCTTAATGTCAATTTTAGGCTCTTGAATATAGCCTTGCTGGAAAATAAGATTGTTCACGTTTTTAATAATTTCATTATTAACTTTGTTTTCTATTTCTTTATTGGATAATCCAGTTATTACAGGGTAGTCTATTTCTAGATTCGGTCTTTTTATGGATAAGGTATTAATCTGCACGGGCAGAGGAATAATATTCAATCTAAACGTCTCCTTCATAAGTTATCTAATACAGTATATTAATAGGACAGGGGACAGGGGACACAGCAGTATAAGTATAAGTTGAAGCTTAAGCTTAAGTGTAAGTAAAGATACAACTCTAGGATTTAACTTAAACTACTCCGAAGGAGTTATTTAAACTTAGCACTCAATCCTGTAGGGATTAGGGATGTGTAGGGGCGACCCTTGCGGTTGTCCATAAAGACATGTAGGGGCGACCCTTGCGGTTGCCCTTAAAGACATATAGAGATTAGGGGTTGAGCCTTTGATGAAAGTATTTATTGCCATTGAATTTGAAGAAGAGATAAAAAAGTATATTTATGAGAAGCTCCTGTGTGTAAAGAAGAAAAGTATAAAAGGAAGTTTCTCAAGAAAGGAAAATATTCATCTGACGCTGAAATTCATAGGAGAGGTAAACCATAGTGAATTGAAAGCTCTTTCAACTGTCATAGATCAAGTTGCGGCAGGTAAATATCCTTTTATTCTGACTATAAATCGATTAGGAAAATTTGATAGAGGGAACCAATGTATTGTTTGGATAGGAGTAGAAAAAAACGAGAAACTCTATAGACTAAATAAAGAGTTGGAAGCGATGTTATGGGAATTGGGGTATGAAAAAGAAACAAGAAGCTTTGCACCGCATATTACTTTGGGACGACAAGTGGTCTTTGAAAACAATGAAACTTTTAAAGATGTTCCTATTTCACAGAAAATAGAGGTAAAGAAAATATCTTTGATGGAAAGCACAAGAATAAAAGACGTATTGACCTACGTGCCAGTTTACTCAAGGAAATTTGAAGTTGAAGTGTAAGAGGTGAAATTGAAGTGTAAGTGTAGGTGAAGTATAAGTTTGAGTATAAGTAAAGACATGTAGGGGCGGGTCCTGTGCCTGCCCGCAAAAAGTAAGTAGAAATATAAGTGTAAGTATAAGTAAAGTCTGTAGGGGCTGGCCTTGCGCCTGCCTGCAAAAGCAAGCAAAAACATGTAGGACAGTCCTTGCACCTGTCCGGAAGAGATCTTAAATCACCCTACTCCGCAGGAGTCCATTTGCACTTAATATTTACTTAAACTACTCCGCAGGAGTCCATTTACACTCAATATTTAACTTAAACTACTCCGGAGGAGTCCATTTACACTTAACATTTAATTCATACTACTCCGCAGGAGTCCATTTATGCTTAATACTTATGTTTTAGGAGGGTAAAATGAAGAGTTATAAAAAAGAGCTATGGTTTGATATTAAGTCTAGAAGAGCCTTTATTAACATTACGAGAGAAGTAGAAAGTGCCTTGAAAGAAAGTGGCATCCAAGAAGGAATACTGCTTTGTAATGCCATGCATATTACAGCAAGTGTCTTTATTAATGATGATGAGTCTGGACTTCATAGAGATTTTGAACGGTTTCTAGAAAAATTAGCACCTGAAAAGCCTTATAGCCAATATGAACATAACGGTTTTGAAGATAATGGAGATGCCCATCTGAAAAGGACTATTATGGGGAGAGAAGTAGTTGTTGCGGTAACAGAAGGAAAATTGGATTTTGGGCCATGGGAGCAGATATTCTATGGAGAGTTTGACGGCAACAGAAAGAAACGAATATTGGTTAAGATTATAGGAGAATAATGGGTGTTCCTTGAAGATCTGGGCTATCTAAATCAATTGACTTTTGACTCGCAATATGATTACAATTGAATATAGTAATATACGAGGTGATGACCATGGGATTGATAAAAATACTAAAAGCTTTAGGAGATGAAACCAGGCTTAGAATTCTAAATTTACTAACAAATGCTGAGCTTTGTGTCTGTGAAATACAATACAGCTTGAATACAACTCAATCCAATACATCCAGGCATTTAAAAACTTTAAGTAATGCAGGGTTAGTGGTATCAAGCAAAAAAGCACAATGGGTGTCTTATAAAATAAATGATTCAATCCTTAGGGAACACCCATTTATCAAAGAGATACTAAAGAAAGAAATACATCAACTTGAATTTGCTAATAAAGACTTAGAAAAATTTTTAGAATGCCAAGAAAAAGGAATACCTTGCGAATTATCGGATGGATTAGTTTAGCTATAAAGAGAAAGGAGATTTAATAATGGAGGTTAAGATTTTAGGAACAGGATGCAAAAAATGCAAGCAAATGTATGACCATGTAATAAGTGCAAAAGAAGCACTTCAACTGGATGTGGGTGTTATTAAAGTAGAGGATATGAATGAAATTATAAAATATGGGGTTATGTTGACGCCAGCGTTGGTGGTGAATGATGAGGTAAAAATAGTGGGTAAAGTGCCTACTGTTGAAGAAATAAAAAAAATAATGAAATAGGAGGTTTAGTGTATGAGAATGCTTGAAGAGTTTTTTCCTGAATTCACTGAAAAGTTAGATGAGATGGACCAATTGTATCAGGAAAAGAGAATGATTGATGAAAAGACTTATCAATTTATTTGCTTTGCCTTATCCATTAAAGGCCGTTCAAAACCATGTGTTTTGAAACATTTCAAAGGTGCTTTGGAAGCAGGTGCTACAGTAAAGGAATTATCTTATATTTTTGCCCTTGTTATGCGAGAAGCTGCGGGTGCAGATGATTGCTGGACCCATGATGTTTTAGGGGAATGGCAAGAAATACTTGCTGGGAATGTAAGCTGTGACTGCAAGAAATAGAATATTTATTAATTACATAAAAACAGTGTTGCCAATAAACATTGAATTAATGCCTAACAAACAAATGCTATTGATGAAAAATAAATTCCTTAGTAAACTTAAAAAGACATATAAATTCAAAACTTGTCTTATTAATAGACATGATTATCAAAAGGTGTTAGGGATTTACACAAGTCTCCACAGTAAAAGAGATATAGGATTAATACTATATCTCTTTTGCTATTAGATTCAACAAATCGCTTATATTACATAAAAAGTGCCTGATAGACAAATTAATGAATTAAAGTAAAAAAATATAAAATAATGTGATAAAATGTAAAGTGAATTAAGAAACTTTTTATTGGGGAGGCTTAGATGGGTAGTTTGACCGATGCAGTATTGATTTCTGTTTTTTTATCCTTTCCAGAGGCGATATTAATTCTGATGATGGGATTTCGTTTGTGTAATTTGAAGGTTGATATAAAAAAGACTGTGCGAATCGGAGGGCTTCAAAGCGGTATCGCATTTTTTCTAATTGTCTTAAGTCTTGAAACTATGGGGATACATACTATTTTGCAAATGTTAAGCCTATGGATCTTTGTTTCTATTGTTTATAAAATGAAATTATATAAAGCTATAATACCAGTGCTTCTAGGGTTTTTTATCGTTGGGATTCTTCAGGGGATTTATTTTCCCATATTTAATCAAATATATGGCATTGATTTTTATAAATTAGGCGCTGTTTTCAAATATACTGTTTTATTATCATTACCTGTCTATATTATTACTATTTTATTATTGATAATTGTATATAAGAATAAAATAACATTTTGCAATATTTCATTAGAAAATGAAGAGAGACAATTATAAAAAATAATATAAATATTAAAAAAAAGCATAAATCGTGTCTGTTGCATAGCAATAGATGCCAGTCAGACGGATTACAGAAAAAAATAAGAATACTTAGGAACACCTCAGTAAAAAAATGTGGTAAAATGTAAAAAATAGTTTATATACATTAAAAACTTCATTAGACTGGAGGGGTTCTTGGCATGACTGATTTTATACTCATATCTATGTTTTTATCCTTTCCGGAAGCAATTATAATGTTGCTAATTGGTTTAAAGCTTTGTAGTATAAGAATTAATTTGAAAAAAGTTCTGTTAATATCGTTTATTCAAGCTTCTGTGGCTTTTTTAATAAAGCTAACTAATATTAATTTCGGAATACAAAGTATCGTGCAAATAATTACATTTTGGGTTCTTATTATTTTAATTCTTAAAATGAAATCATATAAAGCGATCGTACCGGTATTGATAGGCTTTTTTATTGATGGTATTATTCAACAACTTATTATCTCAATAGCTAATAATTTTATTAAAATTGATTTTTCTAAATTAAGTAGCGAGTTCGAATATACATTTATTTACAGTTTGTTCATATTAAGCACATCTTTATTTGTTTTGCTTATTATCCATAAAACACGATTTATATTTTGCGACCTCAGTGTAGAAGGTGAAGTTATTGGAGAACAAAAATAAATACATCATATTGACTACGATGTTGATTCAGTCTACATTGTTGATTGTCATAAACTGCACTATTATTGACACCAGTACGTTAGAAGCATTAAAAAGTAGTATGCCTATATTTAACATCATGATTCTGATTACAACTGTTTTGATGTTGCTTTCCCTTAAAAAAGCGAACTCTTTTATTAAAAAGGAAACAGAACTTGAATTGGTAAAAAGCAATATGAAAAACACTGAAGATTTATTGAATTTACTTCGCACTCAAAGACATGACTATCTTTCTCATATTCAAGCTATTGAATCTCTGATTATATTAAAGGAACAAGAAGAATTGGAAGAATATATTAAGGGCATTTCAAAAGAATATCGAATTACCAATGAAATGATTCGATTGGGAAATTCAGTATTAACTGCTATTATCAATACTAAGAAAGAAATAGCAGAAAAGAAAGGAATTGTGTTTCATGTAAGATGCAAGAATAAAGTATCATTGCATGGTATTAACTCTTGGGAATTATCTAGTATTATCTCAAACTTAATTGAAAATGCCATTGAAGAAGCATCTTCGATTGAAAATGAAAAATGGATTAAAATTACCATTTCGTATGTATACAACAATTTTGTTTTTGAAATTGAAAATACTAGAAAAATAAACAATGAAATAGGTGACAACATCTTTAAACCTGGAGTATCTTCTAAGAATGCAGCGGGGAGAGGCTATGGACTATTCATAGTTAAAAATGTTGTTGAAAAGTATAACGGTAGTATTGAATTTAAAACTACAGAAAAAAATTCTATAATTTTTAAAGTTATATTACCAAGTGAGGATGGGGCATATGGTGAAAAGGCTATCTGACTACATTGCGAGCTATATTAGCAATGAACTTAACTATAATCAGGATAAAGGAGAAGTTATGTCCTATGGCCTAGAGATTATCATAGGAGGTTTTTTGAAAACAATTTCATTGATCACACTTTCTCTAGTTTTAGGTATTTTTAGTTATACGATGGTAGGTATGGTATCTTTTGCGGTATTTAGAACCATTATTGGTGGAGCCCATCAAGACACTTATGGAAAGTGTTTTGTTACCAGTATCACAATATTGCTTTGTATTGGAGCTTTAGGGAAAAATTT
This sequence comes from Clostridia bacterium, assembly GCA_016278615.1. Classification (GTDB taxonomy): domain Bacteria; phylum Bacillota; class Clostridia; order Peptostreptococcales; family JAAYPU01; genus Soudan-22. The sequence continues at coordinate 6,297 of JADQBM010000059.1, forward strand.
TTATTTTGTGGCAGATAGTAGTATATGGGCTTTTTTAGTGTATGGACAGTCCTTTTTCTCTACATTGACTTGGGTGCCTGCAGGAACAGAAAAAAAAGAGATTAAAAATCAGAAATTGAGAATAAAAATGAAAAGTATGTCAATAGCTCTTTTAACCTTATGGATTATATTAATAATTCTATATCCAATATATAATTATCAGCAGTATGTATTTTCCAGTATTTTAGGAGTTTTCACAGCATTTTTCTTAATTACACCACTGGCTTACAAACTCATGAGCATAAAATTTAATTTTAAGAAGGGGGTAATTTAATGTTTAAGAAATCAGTATTATCAACTGCCGCTTTTATGGTGGCAATCGTAGCAGCTTCTGGAGTAAGTCCTTTTAGTTTCCTTTGGGTATATGAACCAGACGCTCCAACCTGTTTAAAGAAAGAACTATAAAAAAACATGAATGTTTTAATTTGTGATGATGATCATTATGTAAGAAAAATGCTAGAAAAAGTAGTCTCCGAAAATGCTAAAGTAACCAAGATATTTATGGCTGGTGATGGACTTGATGCTGTTAAAGTTGCAGGGGATAACCATATAGATGTGGCGTTATTGGATATTGATATGCCTAATTTAGATGGTATAGAAACTGCAAAGATTTTGAAGAAAGCAGCGGCCAATATTGAGTTTGTTTTCATCACAGGTTATATGGAGTATGCATTAGATTCATTTTGCGTACATCCCTACGATTACATTCTAAAACCTATTGACATCGATAGGCTCAACGAGGTTTTGAGTGAAATAAGCAAAAACCTTGAAATCAATAAAGAAAAAAAGACAAAAGAAGTTGAAAAATTCAGTGTAAAAAAAGGACAAGAAATGATACTGATTCCTTTGGATGAAATATTGTTTTTTGAAAGAGCCAACAGGGAAATTATGCTGAATACCACGGATGAAACCTATCGGGTCAATAAGACACTGATGGAGATTGAAAATGATTTACCCAGTAACATCTTTTTGAGAACACATAAATCTTTCATTGTAAATAAGAATAAGATTAAAAAGATTAATGTGGTGGGGAATAAATCATTTCAGATCCAATTCTTTTATTCCAATAAAGATGCAGTTTTAAGTCGACATAAGTATGACGATGTTATCAAATACCTATCAGTAAATATTAGGTGACATCAAGACTAGATTCAAAAGAAAGCAGTCTGTAAAGGCTGCTTTTTCTTTACCTCTTTTCAATATTGATTTGTTCAATCATTTAACTCTTTTTTGATTGATTGAAAAAAATATCATATAATTGAATTAAAATTTCATTAAGGGAGTAGGATAGATGATACGAGAAACGGAAAATTATAATGAGTTGGTAGAATTATTTATTAAGAATGGTCTTGAATTTTCGGAAGATGAACCCGTAGAAACAACGGACATCCTTAAGTGTTGGGAAGCAAGAAAAGAAAATAAACTTATTGGTGGTTGTGTTTTGGCAAATAGGCAAGGAAAATATATAATAGATGGCATTGCTGTAGAGCCTGAATTTAGAAAAGAAGATTTGGGGTCCAAGTTACTTCATTGTGCCATTAACTATCTAAAAGAAAAAAAAGCTTCTGAGCTATATCTTGTAGCAAGAGCACCTGGTTTTTTTAAAACTCAGGGATTTAAAACAGTCCCTCGAGAAGATGCACCTAATTTTTTTGAATGCTTTGGGTGTGATCAATATCAAAAAACTTGTTTTCCGGAAGTAATGGTGCTTCATTTAGAGGACAGGAGACAGGGGAAGTGCTGAGATGTTCTTTTTAAAAAATCATTCTCTTAGAATGAAGATTGCAGCTATATTAATAATAATGGCAGTGCTTATTATCATAAGCATGAGTGCTATATTTTATAAAAGCGTTGAATACTCTGAATCTAATTTAAAAGAAACAGAAATGTTGGGACTCGCGAAGGAGACCGCCAATAAAATTGACCGCTTTATTTTTGAACGATTGGCAGATATATTTGTTCTTACCAATTCTTTTGTGATCATGAAAGATGAAGTGTCCGATGAGGTTAAACTTGAATACTTAGATAATATGATAAAAGCATACCGGATTTATGATGGAATCTATATTATGAACAATTTTGGAGAAATCGATATTTGGAGTGGACGAGAGATTCTTTGGTATGATGGTTGGAGAGATGTTGTAGCCCAAGGAGAGGTATTTATCTCTGATGTTTTAGAACATAATAATAACAAATATATTTGTATTGCTCAGCCTGTGATGAAAAATGGAATAGTTGAGGGTGCTGTTATAGAAATGGTTATCTTTGACTCAATTGAAGAAATCGTTCGAAATATAAAGATTGGTGAAAAAGGAAGTGCCCATTTAATTCAGATAAAAGATCAAGAAGAAATAAAAAAGGTAAGTTATTTTACCCAAAACAATGAAAGATATATTTATGCACTTTATCCCATTAAAAAAGTACCGGGACAGAATGAGCAATGGTACGTTATGACAAAACAACCTACGGATGAAGCATTTTATATGGTACATGATATGATATTTTTTCTTGTTCTGTTTGGGTTCTTGCTAGTTGTCATATTGTCTTTTATATCGATTATTTTGTCTAAGCGCATTACAGAACCCATTAGAAAGCTCATGGATAAAATGCAGGGAATACTGAATCATATCTATGAAAAAGAGGGGTACCAGACTAGAAATCGAAATGAAATTTTAAACTTAACAGAATCCTTTAATTATTTAATGGACGAGTTGGAGTTCATGATAGAGAAGGTTTTAGTGAAATCAGGAGAAGCGGCATCCATAGACAATGTAAAAAAAAGCATTGATCGTTTTATTAGCAATATTCCTAATGGAATTGTTTCCTTTGACAGTGAAGGTAACATAATTTCATTTAATAACGCAGCAGAAAAATTTTTTAATATAGATGCAGAAAATGTTTTAGGTAGAAATGTATATAATGAATTACCCGCTGAATTGTTTGAAGCAGGGGAAATCATTAAAGATAGTCTTACCAACGAAGTAGAATATGACGAGCATGATATTAGAATTCTAAGAGATAATACCTCATTAAACCTTAGGATAAGTACAATGGTACAAAAAAACATGCATCACGCGATTATTGGCTTGACAGTTGTTGTTCGAAGATTACAAGATATTGAAGAACTGGAGAAAAGTATCCTTATGGCAGAAAAACTCGCGTCTCTTGGAGAAATGTCAGCAGGAATTGCTCATGAAATTAGAAATCCATTATCTTCTATAAGAGGATATGCCCAGTATGCACTTATGGAGGCGAATACAACTAATAGCATCATTATAAAAGATTTAGAAATAATCATTAATGAGGTAGATAGGCTTAGTGAATTAGTGGAAAGGTTTTTGGAGTTTGCACGTCCCAACGAACCGGATCTTTGTTTATGCAGTTCCACAGATTTGATAAAAGAGACTGTTAACTTATGCACAAAAGAATTAACAGAAAAAAATATAAGAGTGACTGCAAGTTTTGAAAAAAATGATAAAATATGTATGGATTACAGCCAAATGAAACAAGTTTTATTGAACCTCTTACTAAATGCCATATGGGGCATTAATAGAAGTAATGGAGAAATTAAAATCACGACCCAACGAATTGAAGACGAAAAAGTATTCGCTATTCATATTGGTGATAATGGAAGAGGTATTCCTCAAGAAGATTTTGAAAAGCTTTTCAAACCTTTTTTTACAAAGAATGAAAATGGCAAAGGATTAGGATTGTCCATATGTTCAAGAATCATTGAAAAGCATGGAGGGGTCATTGTATTTGATAGTGTGCTCGGAGAGGGGACGATCTTTACAATAAAAATACCAATTGAAACCAATCAAAAGGAGGAAAAAGATGAGCGGACTGAAAATATTGATTGCGGAAGATGAAGAAAATTTTAGGAATCTCCTTGAGAAAGTGTTGAGAAAAGAAGGCTATGAGGTATATACTGCCTCCAACGGTGTAGAAGCAGTAGAAGTTGCAAAGAAAAACAGAATTCCTCTTCTGTTAACAGACATCAAGATGTCGCAGAAATCTGGTGTGGAGGTGTTAGAAGAACTAAAGGATGCAGATCCTTTTATGGAAGCGATTATTATGACTGCTTTTGCTACTGTTCAAACCGCTGTAAAGGCTTTGAAACTTGGTGCCAGAGATTATATCATTAAACCTTTTAAAATAGAAGAGTTGATTGATTCGGTTAAACGAGCTGAATCGATTATTTGTGAAAACAGAAAAGAACAATTAAGAAGTCCTCGTGAAGCTGTTGTTGCTAAAGAAAGCGAAGCAATGAAGCAGCTGATGAAGTTGCTCAGAAAAGTGGCTTCAAGTGATTCAACCATATTTATCAGTGGAGAAACTGGGGTAGGCAAAGAATTGGTTGCAAAATACATACATGAAATAAGTCCGAGAAAAGATAAGCCTTTTATTAAAGTCAATTGTTCCGCACTTCCAGATACGTTACTTGAAAGCGAGTTGTTTGGTCATGAGAAAGGTGCTTTTACAGGGGCATATTCTATGAAGCCTGGTAGATTTGAGCTTGCCAACAATGGTACTATTTTTCTTGATGAAGTAGGGGATATTTCTCCATTGATACAGCTAAAGCTTTTGAGAGTAATTCAGGAGAAAGAGATCGAACGGTTAGGTGGAATAAAAAGCATCAAGCTGGATGTAAGAATTATTACTGCAACAAATAAGGACCTTAAAGAACTTGTGAAAACAAAACAATTCAGAGAAGATTTATATTATCGAATTAATGTAATTCCTGTTCATGTTCCATCCCTTAGAGAACGTAAAGAAGATATTAAATTTCTTATTAATTCCTGTCTAATCAGTTTTAAAAGTAAATGGGGAAAAGAAAAAATAATAACAAGCCATGCCATGAAGGTTTTATCAGAGTATAATTGGCCAGGAAATATAAGAGAATTAGAAAATGTCATCGAGAGAATGGTGGTAACAAGTGAAAGTGACATTCTTGATATAGATAGCATTCCATCAGAAATTGTTTCTCAAACAAAGGCGATTGGAGAACAGTCTATTGCGATAGTAAAGAATCAAGCGGAAGAAGATTTAATAAAGAAAACACTTGCAGATAATAACTGGAATGTCACAAAGTCTTCCGAAGTGTTAGGAATTAGCAGGCGCTCCTTACATAGAAAAATTGAAAAGTATCATTTGCATAGTTAAATAAAACCAATAAAACAGGGACATAAATGTCATACAGAGACATTTATGTCCCTGTTTTATTGTAATGATGGTTAAAAACTTGTTGAAAATGCAAGAGTCTTTGAATGGTATGGAAATTGCGAGTATAAAAGCCGTAATTATTTTTTCATAGGAGGAAATATCATGTTAAATACGGGAAATACGGCGTTTATGCTTATTGCCACCAGTTTAGTCATGCTCATGACGCCTGGCTTGGCATTTTTCTATGGTGGTCTTGTGAGTAGAAAAAGCACCTTGGCTATTATGATGCAAAGCTTTGTATCTTTAGGTGTTACTACGATTATTTGGTTTAGTGTTGGTTACTCACTTTGCTTCAGTGGGGATGTATTGGGTATCATTGGGAATTTGGATATGATGTTTTTAAATGGTGTTGCGTTGGATGAACTTATTATGCCAAATGGCATTCCAACCATCGTATTTGTAGCCTACCAGATGATGTTTGCAATTATTACACCTGCCCTCATTACCGGTGCTTTTGCGGACAGAGTCAGATTTAAAGCGTATTTATTGTTTCAAGTATTGTGGCTCTTATTTGTATATTTTCCATTCACCCATATGATTTGGGGTGGAGGCATTTTACAGCAGTGGGGTGTTCTCGACTTTGCCGGTGGTATTGTGGTACATGCTACAGCCGGTTTTGCTGCATTGGCTTCTGTATATTATGTAGGAAAAAGAAGAAAGAGAGAACTTACACCTCATAGCATACCGCTTGTAGCAATTGGTACAGCTTTGCTATGGTTCGGATGGTATGGATTTAATGCAGGAAGTGAATTGAAAGTAGATTTTATTACAACCATGGCTTTCTTGAATACGGACCTTGCCGCATCTTTTGCTGCAATTACTTGGCTAGCTATTGAATGGAAGAAAACAGGCAAGCCTAAGTTTGTTGGACTTTTGACAGGATCAGTTGCAGGACTCGCAACCATTACGCCGGCAGCAGGTTTTGTAGAACCCTGGGCAGCGGCGATCATAGGGATTTGTGCTGGCGCATTGTGTTACAGCGCTGTTGGTCTAAAAAATAAGTTGAATTGGGATGATGCTCTGGATGTTTGGGGTGTTCATGGAATGGGCGGTGTAACAGGCGTTATTTTATTAGGTGTTTTTTCCTCCACTTCTGTAAACGCCAGTGGTGCAGACGGACTTATTTATGGAGGAATAGGTTTCTTTTTGAAACAAATCATTGCAGTAGGAATTGCTTCAATTTATGCCTTCGTTTTCACTTTTGCCATGTTGAAGATTATTAATAGAATCACACCCGTAAAAGTAAGTGATCAAGAACAAGAATCAGGTCTGGACACACTTTTACATGGTGAGCAGGCTTATGAGGAAAATGTATTTTAGTCATTATTATCAATCTATAATTTCGTTTACAAAAGGAGTTCATGAACTCCTTTTGTTTTTTTTGGCGCGGTCGGCACGGGCGGGTAAAATTTAAAGTTATTGACATATACCCATAACAACGATATAATGAAATAGAAAATGGGCATATACCCAAAACAAAAGGAGGCGAAAAAATGCCTGGTAGAGATGGAACGGGGCCAATGGGAATGGGAGCTGCGTCAGGAAGAGGTGCAGGTTTTTGTAGAGTATCCAAGGCCCCTGGAAAGTTAGGTCTAGGGCTTGGTTTTAGAAGAAACTTTTCAAGCAGCGCATCTGTAGAAACGCCTGAAGACAGGGTAGCAATGCTGGAAGAACAAAAATCAATGCTTAAGAACAGATTGGATTTGTTAAATGAATTAGACACCTTAAAAAAGAAAGATTAAAAGAAGAGGGATTTTTTTTCACCCCCTCTTTTTAATATTTAAAGAAAAATTGATTTTATTGTTACTTTGAACTAAGTATTATATATAATAAAAGGGGAGGTGCAGTCAATAATGGCAAGACCAAGGAAATCAAGAAGAGTATGCTGTTTGCCTGAAAGCAATTTATTTGGGCCTTTGAATTCTCCTAAAGGACTGAGGGAATATATTTTAATGACAGTTGAAGAGTATGAAAGCATAAGATTAATGGATTTTGAAGGACTGAACCAAGAGGAAAGTGCGGAAATTATGGGCGTTGCGCGTTCTACCCTACAAAGAATATATGAAGATGCCAGAAAGAAAATGGCGGAGAGTTTAGTTAAAGGCAAAGTTCTAAAAATTGAAGGCGGTGATTTTGAACTATGTAATATTGAAAGAACATGTGTGAGTGGGTTCTGCCATAGGCATGGAAGAAATAAAAGTGAAAGATAAGAAATCCTTATATCATTTCCTAATGAAGCAACAGTAAAAGGACTATGTTACCAGCACGGGATAAATCTCTCGTCCTAAGTATATGAATAATCATATTCTAAGGACGGGAGTTTTTTATTTTTGCTCTTTATTCACTTCGTATAATTGTTTTTTAGAGAATGCGTTGCATTTCAAAAAAACAATTATTGTAAAAAAAGTAAAATAAGTGTAGAATATAATTGTAAATTAATGTAAAACAAATTAATAAATTACATAAAGGTGTGATATATTGGAAAAGCTTCGTTTAATCCTTTGTGATGAAGACAAAAGATACATAAATGCATTGGGTGAATACATGACCCATCATGCTATCTTATTTAAGGTAGTCGTTTTCTCAGATGTTGAGTTATTTAAAAGACATCTAAAAGAAGAATCGGATTTCGATATTTTGCTAATAAATGAAGAAATCATTCATTTGCTTCAAAACAGGAGTCCTATAACAATTTTACTTTCAGAAACAATGCCAACGGATGATGCTAATGAAGAAGGGATCTATAAAGTATATAAGTATAGGCCTGCAAGCAAGGTTATACAGGAAATTAAGTACATTTACGGAAAGGCTTCAGAAGAAAGTTTACCTGTAGAAATAGGGAAAGGCGCAAAATTAATAGGTTTTTTTTCCCCGGCAGGAGGCTGTGGGACATCTTCTGTTACAGTGGCTGTATCCAGATTCATTAGCATGAGAGATAAAAAGGTATTGTATCTTAATTTTGAAGATATCCCCTCCAGTAAGTCATTTTTTGATTTAAATGAGGAAAAAAGAAACCTTTCTGATTTTTTATATTATCTTTTTATTAAAGAAGAATCCAATATTACTTCTCTAATAAAGAGCTTTATGTTTACAGATCAATGGCGTGTGGATTGCTTTTATCCCCAAAGTAATTATATGGATTTATTACAACTCACTTATGAGGAAATTAGGTATTTGTTAGAAGTATTATGTTCGAAAACGGATTATGAATATATATGTATTGACTTTTCAAGTACGATACATGAAAGAAATTTTCCTCTTTCCTTATGCTCAAAGACTTTTATTATTATTTCGGATTCTGAACCTTCTAAACTGAAATATAAAATTTATGCACAAGGCTGCACAGGAGATCAGGCATCATTTCTGACAACTTCAGCTTTGGTATTCAATTATTGTGATGACGTCCAAAAGGCACCATTTACAATAGAAAATGACCCCAGTAGCTTTCATGAAGAAGCTAATTTTTTGCATATTTCTTTAGAAGGAAAGTTTGGAAAAGGTGCAAAACGTATAGCAGATAATATTTTGTCCTGGTAAGACTCTGAAAATAATGTTAAGAAGGGGAGGCCCTATGAAGGATATATTAACCAAAGCGTGTATTGAGAAAACTCGAAGTGTTATAAAAACTTCTGATGAGAAGCATACGGACGAATCTGTAAAAGAAATGATTGAACCTATTGTTTTGGAAATCACGAGGGCCTCTGGATTGAGTTATAGAGATAAAAAAGAAATAATAGACCTTGTTTTTAATTCAACTCGCAAAGATCTTGATATATTACAGCCCTACGCTGACGATGAAAATGTAACAGAGATAATGGTGAATGGCCCTGAAAACATTTTTGTTGAAAGAGACGGAAACATCCACAAGGTAAAAGATAAGTTTTCTGATAGAGAACAATTAGAAGAAGTCATCAGGCGTGTGGCGGCAAAAGTGCATCGGGAGATCAATGACATGAATCCCATTGTAGATGTCAGGTTGGAGGATGGTTCCAGAGTAAATGCTGTTTATGGAAACGTTGCGCTCAATGGCCCAATCCTTACTATTAGAAAATTTCCTAAAAAAAGCATTACCATGGAAGACTTGATACGTGTTCAAACCATCACACCCATAGCTGCGGATATGCTTAAAAAGATGGTTGAAGGAAAGTTTAATATATTTATTTCAGGGGGAACCAGTTCCGGCAAAACGACTTTCTTAAATGCTCTTTCTAATTTTATTCCTAAGGGAGAAAGAATTATTACCATAGAGGATTCGGCTGAGTTAAAGATTGAAAACATAGAGAACTTAGTGATTATGGAAACAAAAAATGCAAATGTTCAGGGTAAAGGAGAAGTGACCATAAGACAGCTTATAAAAGCATCTTTGAGAATGAGGCCGGATAGGATTATTGTGGGAGAGGTCAGAGGGCCAGAGGCGTTGGATATGCTCCAAGCTATGAATACGGGGCATGAAGGATCGTTGTCAACGGGACATGCCAACTCATCTGAAGGCATGATTAGTCGAATAGAAGCCATGGTACTTACAGCTGCAGAATTGCCCTTAGATGCCATTAGAAAGCAGATTGCTTCTGCCATTGATATTATCGTTCATTTAGGGCGCCTTAGTGACAAAACAAGACGGGTAATAGAAATAACTGAAATAATAGGTTTCAAAGAGGGTGACATTCTATTGAATCCATTGTTTAAATTTGAAAGAGTTGAGACCAAAGAAGGATGCTTTGAAGGGTGTTTAAGGCCCACAGGAAATGCCTTAAACAAGACAAGTAAGTTCCGAATGGCTGGAATTGAATGGGATGGGTGAGAATTTTGGATGAAATGGTATTGAAATGGGGAAGTTACGTGCTCTTTTCAGTTGGCTTGATGGGTTTGACTGTCTATTTAATGCATACTGATAAATCGCCAAAAGAAAGACGTAAGAGACATGATGTGAGGCCTATTCTGAGCCTGAAAAAGCAAGGAGGCAAAACCCTTAGAGAAGTAAATGGTTTGCCAGAGCATTATGAGATTTATCGAATGAATAAGAAAGAAAAGTATTGGGCACTTTTTCAATCTGCATTAATTTTGTTTATTGCGGCATATGTTTTTTATCAGAATATAGGTCTATCTCTTCTCTTTTCAGGACTGTCTGTTTTTTCCGAAAAACTATTTCAGGATCGTCTCATAAGAAAACGGAGAACAGAATTGTGTGAGCAATTTAAAGATGCCCTTTATTCGATTTCTTCTTCCATTTCGGCAGGAAGGCAAATGCCTTACGCCATTAAAGAAGCCATAATAAATTTAGGGTTATTATATTCTCAGGAAGCTTATATGCTTAAGGAATTTAAATTTATGGTGAAGCGGTTTGAAGAGACTCACGAAAGCATGGAAGAGATATTTAAGGATTTTGCCTTTAGAACAGGTGTTGAAGACATCATGAACTTTGCAGACATCTATGTAACCAGTCGAGAATCTGGTGGCGATCTGGAGACTATTATCCGAAAGACTTCGGAGACCATTATTGAAAAAATTAATATCAAGAGAGAAATTCATACCCTCATTGCACAAAAAAAATACGAAGCTCG
>JADQBM010000054.1 GCA_016278615.1 Clostridia bacterium
AAGAATTAACGAGGAAATTTGAAAAAATCAAATTTCCTCGTTCAATCTTGAAGCCTAAATGAACCATATACTTACCATTCCCAATCCTTACTTCACTCACCTTACTCCGAAGGAGTCTATTTAAACTTCAACTCCAAGGGCTTATCTTAATCCCGTAGGAATGGGTCCCTGAGCCCAACCGCCAAGTAACATTTGGTAATTTTAGTTTAGCAATTGTTTTATTTATAAAGAGATGTTACTGTTTGAAGAGAACAAATATTCAGAAAGTTTTGCGTTTTAATGGAATATAAAACATTTATTAAAACAAAGTAATAAATAATTGATTGCTAAAATAAAGTTAACAATTAAAGGAGGGATTATTCTTATGTCTGAAAAAGCTATAAAAGAAAAGAAAGTTAGCTTTGGTGGTGCACTATTTGTTCTATTATTTTTATGTGTAGCGATGTTCATGCAAATCTTCGTATTGCATCAGGATTGGGTAACACACATTACATTATTGTTAGCGGCTCTTGTTGCTGGTATTGTAGCTATGTTATCTGGGTATACTTGGGACGATGTACAAAACGGAATCTTATATGGTTGTAATATCGCTATGATTCCTATGCTAATCCTTATGTTGGTAGGGGTCCTCATTGCATCATGGATTCCAGCAGGTGTTATTCCAACTCTAATCTATTATGGACTTCTAATTTTATCACCTAATGTTTTCTTAGTTACAGTATGCTTTGTTTGTACGGTTGCTTCTTTGGCCACAGGAAGTTCATGGACTACTGGGGCTACATTTGGGGTTGCTTTTATGGGAATTGGTATGGGATTAGGCATACCTCCAGCGATGACAGCAGGAGCTGTTGTATCAGGCGCTATCTTTGGTGACAAAATGTCTCCACTATCTGATTCAACTAACTTAGCTGCAGGTGTTGGCGAGGCAGATCTTTTTGATCATATTAAGAGTATGATTTACACTACTGGGCCAGCCATAATTATCGCTTTAGCTATTTATGCAGTTATTGGAATGAAATTCGTTGGCGGAACTGTTAATACGGAACAAATCACTTCTATTTTAACAGGTCTAAAAGATAATTATTTCATTTCTCCTATTGCGATTATTCCGCCCATTATTGTTGTTGTATTGGCAGTTAAAAAAGTATCTGGTCTTGCAGTAATGGTTATTGCATCTGTTATAGGCGCAATATTTGCTATGCTCTTTCAAGGTATTGGTCTTGGAGACATGCTAAGTATTTTGAACTATGGATATACATCTTCAACAGGTGTTGCAGAGGTTGATGCTTTATTAAGCAGAGGTGGGCTACAAAGTATGATGTGGACCATTTCCTTAGGATTTGTTGCCCTGAGTCTTGGAGGCATATTAGAAAAAACGGGTATGCTTGAAGCATTACTAAGTAAAATTTCGGGTCTTGTTAGTAATGTAAGGGGATTAATTATTACTCATGTACTTTCAGCTATCTTAGTAAACATCTTTTCAGCAAGCCAATATATGGCAATCATTATCCCTGGAAGAATGTTAGTGCCAGCTTACAAAAAATTGAATATTCTACCACAGGTATGTTCAAGAACATGCGAGGATTCAGCAACTGTTACATCACCATTGATTCCTTGGGGACTTTGTGGGGTTTACTTTACTGGTGTATTGGGTGTTTCTACAGTAGAATACCTTCCATACACATACTTAGCATTCCTAGCACCTGCTATCGCAATAATTTACGGTGCTACTAATAAATTTGTTTGGAGAGAAGGAGAAAAACCTTCCGTTAAGACTTATCATGATAATGAAACCGCTGAAATTAACGGCTAATCATTAAAAAGCATTAGTTCAATCAAAAAAATTGACTTTGTAAAGTATTATGTAAAAAATCCAGAGCCCCTTGCCTACATCAAGATCGAGGGGCTTTGAGATTCCTTGAGAAAAAAAGATATCATGTCGCTCTTAAAGAGGATGATTGCATATGAAACAATCATTTGTGTATATGTTATTTTATTTTATAAATATTTCAAAGGCAGGCAAGAAAATTATTTAAATGGCGAAAGGTTAGGTAGTTATGAAAATGAATAGAGAATCGTATATTAACAGGGAGAGGATCGTCCATTTATTATCAGATCTTATACAAATATACAGCCCATATTTTCAAGAAGATGAAATTATGGAATACGCATACAATTGGCTTTTAGATCATGAACTGTCTCCAACGATGCATCACTACCATGAAGAAAAAATTATTGGGTTCAAAGGTAAGAATGTGGTGGGTCGAATAAAAGGTCAAAAAGAAGGAACCAAGATATTGTTAAATGCACATTTAGACACTGTTAACATATGCAAGGGCTGGAGCAAAGATCCCTTAAAGGCCACAGAAGACGGAAATAAGTTATATGGCTTGGGTGCTTTAGATATGAAATCAGGAGCTGCAGCTATGATGATTGCAATAGACGCTTTCCAAAAGCTTCATCCTGAATTTGCTGGAGAGATTATGTATTCCTTTGTCTCAGTGGAAGAAGGTCCCTTCGGATTAGGAACTCAGGCCATGATGCATGATAAGTTATGCAACGATGCAGATGTTGCCCTGATTCCAGAACCAAGCAGCGGATTTTCAAAAAATGCATTTCCATGTCTTTGCTTAGGCGCAAGAGGCGGAATAAATTATTCAGTTCGATTTACAGGTAAAGCTGCTCATGCAGCAAATCCAGAAGAAGGCATCAGTGCTATCGTAGACGCTTCAAAAGTGATGGTGGAGCTGAAACAACTGGACACAATAGAAGATGAGAAATTAGGACAGGGGTCCCTTTGTATTATAGAAGCAAAGGGTGGGGGTCAAGCCTGTAGCGTTGCAGATGATGCTTCCTTTACAATATTTCGTCATGTTGTAAGGGGCGAGGATGAAACTTATCTTAAAGAAGAGATTCAAAAGGCCATTGAAAATGCAGGTATTCAATCAAAGGCTGAAATACAATTTAGAGAAGGTCCTTTTGACGGAAATGGTGGATTTGAGCCCTATACCGTTGAGGAGACAGATCCCTATACCATTTCCCTAAACAATTGTATTAAAGAGGTAACGAATATGCCTGCAAAAATTGCTTACTTTTCAAGCATCGGAGATTTTAATACCATTGCTTCTAATTTACAGGTTCCAACATTTGTATTTGGCCCAGAAGGAGAAAATTATCACACTTATGATGAGTGTGTGTATATTGACAGTGTCGTAAAAACAGCAGAGGTCATCTATGGATATCTTAAAGAACTTTTATTGAAATAGGGAATGATAATTAAAGCAGGTGTTCTATAGGAGACAGAATAAGAAATAATTTAAAAATATCGTGATTGGTCTTATATCGAAATTTGTTATATAATGTTTTTAACAAAGATAGAAGGGAAGATTCGAATGAGTGGCATAGACCTATTGCTATATAATGGTAAAATATATACAATGGATTCTTTAAATACATTGGTTAATTGGGTGAGCATAAAAGATGGAATAATTGTTGAAACAGGATGTGGAGACGGTTTTAATCATTATGTTGAGGATGCTATTGAATCAATAGACTTAAAAGGGCGTGTGGTTTTCCCTGGATTTTTTGATAATCATGTGCATTTGGCACAAACCGGGCTCAATCTCATGAGCTTAGATTTAAATCATGTGGAAAATCTAAATCAGCTTTTTGAGATGATTTCATTTGCTGCTTCAAAAGCGGAAAATGGTGAAATCATCAGAGGTATTGGATTTGATGAAATGCAAACCACTGAAAGAAGAATGCCCAATCGGCGAGAATTGGATAAATGTTCTCCCAATAACCCTGTATGGATCAATCGTGTAGAGTATCATGTGAGTTCGGTCAATACAATGCTTCTTAGCATGTTACATCTACCCTTTAACTTAGAAGGCATTTTAAGAGATGAGAAAGGCCTCCCAGATGGGCGTTTGATTGGGAGGGCCAATTTGTTTGTAAGGAAATATATCATTGAAAAAATACCCAATCAGATAAAAAAAGAAGCCATTAATAAGGCCATTGAGAAGGCAATCAGTAAAGGCGTTACAACTCTTAATTCCATGGAAGGTGGCAATTTTTTTAATGAATCTGGAATGAATTGTATTTTAGAAAACAACAGCATCTTCCCTATTGATGTAAAATTATTTTATCAGACCACAGACATAAGAAAAGCAATTGAAAAAGGTATTCGTTGTATTGGGGGGGATTTATTTTTAGATGGGTCTTTTGGCTCCAGAACGGCGGCCCTTTCTGAACCATATGAGGATGAAATCCTTACCAATGGTGTGCTTTATTATACCCAAGAAGAAGTGGATGATTTTGTTCAAAATGCCCATGAACAAGGATTGCAAATTTCATTACATGCCATAGGAGAAATCGCCATAGACCAGGCATTAAATGCCTATGAAAAAGCACAAAAGTATTATCTCAGAAAAGATTCCAGACACCGTATTGAGCATTTTGAGCTGGCTACAGATTTACAGATTAGTAAAGCAAAGGAATTAAATATAATCGCCTCTATGCAGCCTACTTTCGAACTTATGTGGGGTGGTGCAGGTAAAATGTATGAAGCACGATTAGGGAATCGATATAAAAGAACAAACAGATTTAACAAAATGGTACAAGAAGGTCTGTGTATTGCAGGGGGATCAGATAGTGATGTAACTGAAATGAATCCTATCCTGGGCATTCATTCGGCTGTTAACCACCCTGTGGAAGAAAACAGAGTCGATGTTTTAGAAGCCATTAAAATGTTCACATGTAATGGTGCCTATGCAGGTTTTGAAGAAGAGAAAAAAGGGAGTATTCAAATGGGTAAAAAAGGTGATTTTGTTATTTTAGACAAGGATCCTTTCAATATTAAAAAAGAAGAAATAAAAGATATTCAAGTAATGGGAACCATTAAAGAAGGTAATATTTTATTAATCAAGTAAGACTCAACCTAAATTTGTGATCGTTTCATCATAGGATAAAATGAAATAGAGGTGTATATCCTTGGAAAAGCTAGAGGTTTATTCACTGGGAACGCTAGACATAAAACTAAATAACCGATCTATAAATGAATTTATGAGTGGAAAAGCCTTCGCGCTTTTATGCTATCTTGCTATGAACTCAGATAAGGTTTTAAATAGAGATAAATTAGTTGAACTTTTTTGGGGAAACAGTGATTTGGAAGCCGCAAAATATAATCTGAGATACACACTATGGACATTGAGACGGTTGTTTAAAAATGAAGAGGCGCAAGATATCATCGTCAATGTCAAAAATGGATGTAAGATTAATGATGCTTATAAAATTATTACGGATGTTAACTTATTGGATAGTTTATTAATAAATGTAGAAAAGGACAGAAAATACTACAGTAAAATTTCATTAGAAAAGATTCATAGCATTTATAAAGGGGAATTTTTTGAAGGATTTTTTTTAAAGAATTGCCCTGAATTTAATGACTGGGTCTTTTATGAACGAGAAGCTTGTCAACGTAAATACTTTACCCTTCTATTAGGATTTTCCATGTATCTTCAAGACAACAACCTGCCAGAAAAATGCATAGAGGTTTATGAAGAAATGATTCGAATGAATCCACTTCAAGAAGATTTATATCTAAACCTTATAAAGCTCTATATTCAATTGGGAGATCGAAGTGCTGCTCTCATCCATTATGAAAAGTGTTGCAAAGTATTGAGGGAAGAATTGAACATTGGGCCCATGCAGGAGCTACAAAAGGTTTATCAGCAAATTAAAAACGGTTCTCAAAAGAAGCCAAAGCTTTCATTTAAACATTCCAAAAAGCCAGATACGCACTTTGTGATATTGGACCAAGACAGATATTATCAATACATGAAAATAGAAGCTCATAAAAGGAATTCTATTATTATTACTTCTATAGAAAAGAATGTTGCAGAGGTGGAGTACTATTGGATGGTAGAACTTATGGAATGCCTATCTTTAAAAACCCGTAAAGAAACCTGGGATAACATTCCCGATTATTGCCTAAAGGATCTCTCTTATATTAATAGCAATTTAATTGAAAAGGCTGCTCTTTATAAGAAAAACATTGAAAATCAGCAACTCGCTGTCCCAGATGTTCGTCTTTTTAAATCATTGGAAAAATGGATGAAGCTGTTTGCCTGTCATGAAAAAGTATTGATAGGCATTGAAAACTCTGAATGGATTGACCATAAGTCGTTTCTATGGCTTCAATATTTTATTGGAAGAGAAGAATCATACAATATAGAAATTGTATTTAAAGAAAGCGCAGATGAAAGAATTAAAAAACTGAGAGAGAAAGTGTATTGATAGAACTTGAAATGGTTAATGGGAGGAATGCCCAATTTTATTAAAAGATATTACGCCAATAATAAAAGAAAAAATTGATTCCAACATGACTTTAAAAGATGCTGTAGCATTATTTCGAAAGAAACAATTAGAATGTGTTATGGTAAAGAATAAAAATAATAAGTTTGTTGGTACCTTGACAAGGGAAAATTTAATAGATTTTTTCTATCACAATATTTCGTTAAATGAAACAATAGAAAAACACGTAAATAAGGACTGTCCTATGTTAAATGAAAATCAAGAGATAAGTGCTTTTTTTTCGTTGAACAATTGCAATGTGATTGGAATAAAGGATGAGTCGGGCAAGGTGAAAGGGCTTCTGACACAGCCACTTTTGCTAAAGTCATTTATAAGCTTTATTTCTTCTGATTTGTCAGACAAAGAAGAAAACAACCAAAGCTTAACCAGTTTAAAAGATTGTGATAAGAATGGCTTAAACTTAGAAAAGGTTTATAATGATCTTCAGCATCTAAAAGATTTAGAGCAAGAACTTAATGAAATAATAGAGTTTTCAGCAGACAGTATTTATGTTACAGATGGACAAGGCAATGCTTTAAGAGTTAACAAGGCTTTTGAAAAAATTACAGGCATTAAAAAAGAACAGGTTTTAGGAAAGAATGGACAGGACCTTGAAAAAGAGAAAATATTCAACCCTTCTGTCACGCCTATTGTTCTTAAAGAAAGAAGAGAAGTTACAATTATACAAAAAATAAACAATAGCAAACAAGCCATCGTAACCGGTGTGCCTGTGTTTGACGAAAGTGGAAAAATATTTCGAATTGTATTAAATGCTAAAAGTATAGAAGACTCAGAAATTCTAAGAAAATACTTTATGCAAAAAGAGGAATATTCCTATAAGGTCATCGACAATAAGAAGATAGATAACAAACTGATATTTACCAGCCCGCATTTTGAAGAATTGGTTAAATTGGCAGAAAAAGTAGCCCTTGTGGATTCTACAATTCTGTTAACAGGAGAGTCTGGAGTAGGTAAAAGTTTTTTAGCTCAGTTTATTCATAACAACAGTTTAAGAGCAAAAGAAAGAATGATAGAAATAAACTGTGGTGCGATTCCAGAGTCTTTGTTAGAATCAGAACTTTTTGGTTATGAAGGAGGCGCTTTTACCGGTGCAAATAGTGGAGGAAAGCCGGGTCTTATTGAAATGGCGAACAAGGGAAGCCTATTTCTTGATGAAATTGGATCTATGCCTTTAAACCTGCAGGTTAAGTTGCTACAGGTCATTCAAAATCGCCAGATTATCAGAGTGGGTGGAACTGAATCAATAGATGTGGATATCCGTATCATCGCAGCCTCTAACAAAGATATTAAAACCCTCGTTAAACAGGGAAAATTTCGGGAGGATCTGTATTATAGATTGAATGTCATACCTTTACACATCTTACCAATACGCAAACGGAAAGAAGACATCATTCCTTTGGCAAGGCACTTTTTAGAAAAATACACCATAAAATATAAAAAAAACGTGGAATTTATGGCTGATGCTTATGAAGAAATGGTTCAATATAATTGGCCTGGAAATATTAGGGAAATAGAAAATTTTGTTGAAAGAATGGTTGTTACAAATAATAGCGGAGAAATTAATAAAAAAAATATCGAAGAGAACCTTTTAGAAAAAGATGCCTTAAATTTACAACCTATCAGCATTAATAAATCCATGCCATTAAAAGATGCACTCTATGAAATAGAACGCATGCTTACAATTATGGCATATAAGAATTCACCTAATAGTTATAAAGTGGCTAAAATATTAGGAATAAGCCAATCCAGTGCTCATAGAAAAATACAGGAGCATATTTATAAACAGGGTTCTTAGTTAAATTCTATAGCCAGGGGCAACCATAATTCATTAATGGGTTAATTGACCCGCTGGTGAATTAACTGAAACAAGAGCGTATGGGAGAAAATCAATCAAAAAACTCAAGATGTTAACCCAATTATGGGTCAATGCCTTGGGTCTTTTAATTGCAAATGGCTAAAACACACGGTTCATAGGATTGGTATCGTTTTTGCAAATGTATCATAATCAAAAGTACTATGGAGGTAAATGTACATTTACGACACTATTTAAAAAAGGAGGAATTACTTTGTTTAACAAACTCGCTAATGCAATGTCAACTTTTGTAAAAAGATTCTTGCCGGATGCTTTTGTAATTGCAATTGTCTTAACCTTATTGACTATGATTTTAGGAATGGTAGTAGAAGGCAAAAATTTATCAGAAATGATTGGGTTTTGGGGCGGTGGTTTTTGGACATTTTTAGCATTTGCTATGCAGATGGCATTGGTATTGGTTACCGGAATCGTACTTGCAGATATACCTATTGTACACAAGGTTCTTGATAAAATAGCCTCTTTACCTAAGACACATACTCAAGCTTATATCATGACTTTTTTAATCTCAGCAGCGGCTTATTATATTAATTGGGGACTTGCTGTGGTAGTAGGTGCAATTTTCGCTCGCGCAATTCATAAGCGTATGAAGAACCTGAACTTCCCACTGTTAATTGCAGCTGCTTATGTGGCTACTGCGACTTTTCCAGGTGGCCTCTCAAGTTCGATACCACTTCTCATTGCAACACCAGGACATTTTTTAGAGGACACAATAGGTCTGATCCCAACAAGCGAAACTATCTTTCATTCATCAAATGTTATTATTCTCATAGGTATTATCTTAACGACTGTTATTTCTATTAAATTAATATCTCCTAAAGAAGCTAAAGAGACTGTTATTGTTGAAACCGTAAAAGAAATGGAAGAAAAAATTGAGCCTAAGGAAATTATTTCTACTCCGGCACAAAAAATAGAAAACAGTTTTGTGTTAGCTTTATTAATTGGAGCTGCAGGACTCTTCTTTGTTATAAGTCATTTTGTAAGTGGTGGTGGCCTAAATTTAAATATTATCAATATGGCATTTTTAAGTTTAGGAATTATTCTTCATGGATCTCCCATCAAAGTTGCTAATGCATTTAAAGAAGCAGGTTTCGTTGTAACACCGATCATGCTTCAGTTCCCGTTTTATGCAGGAATTATGGGGATGCTGTCAGGATCTGGACTTGCAGCAACTATGGCTACTGGCTTTGTAGCCTTTGCAACCGTTAAAACCTTGCCCGTATTTACCTATTGGGCATCTGGACTTGTAAATATATTAGCGCCTTCAGCTGGTGGGCAGTGGGGCATCCAAGGGCCCATTCAGATTCAAGCTGGATTAGAGTTAGGGGTTAAACCTTCTGTTATAGCTATGTCAGTTGCTTGGGGAGATGCTTGGACCAATACCATCCAACCTTTCTGGGCACTTCCAATTTTATCTTTAGCAGGATTAAAGATAAGAGATATTATGGGATATTGTATTATCATTGGTTTTTCAATTGGTATTGTAACGAGCATATTAATGCTACTGGTATATTAGATGTAAGAATAGAACATATCTGATTTAGAGTTTATTAAAGAATTACATGTATAAAAAGAGTTAGCAAAAAAAATTTATTGAATAGAGGATGATTGTCATTCTCTATTCTGTAAATTGTAGAAGGGGAGATGGAGAATTGGTCATTGAAAACACATTTGGAAAAATAAAAAGAGTAGATGAGGCAATGGCATATATAAAAGATAAGACCATCCTTATGTTTGGTGGATTTGGGGGAGTTGGAACCTCGCCACTTTTAATAGATGAGATTATAAAAAAAGATGTTAAAGAGCTCACGTTAATTGGAAATGATTCAGGCTTTCCTAAAGTAGGAATTGGTAGGGTGATATGTAATGGTCAGGCAAAAAAAATGATTACAACGCATATAGGTTCAAATCCCGTTGCCGGGGAATTAATGACTGAAGGCAAGATGGAAATAGAATTCAGTCCCCAGGGTACTTTAGCTGAAAGAATCAGAGCAGGTGGTACGGGGCTGGGAGGCGTTTTAATTAATGTTGGCCTAGGAACCATTATTGAGGAAGGAAAAGAGATTATTCAAGTAGATGATAAACCGTATCTATTGGAAAAACCTTTAAGAGCTGAAGTAGGTATCGTATATGCCAAAGTGGCGGATACTTTCGGAAACCTGATTTACGATAAAACCGCAAGAAATTTTAATCCATTGGTTGCAAAGGCATCAGATGTGACCATTGTACATGCTGAGGAAATTGTTCCTCTTGGTGAACTAAATCCTGAAGAGATCATTACGCCAGGCGTATATGTGGATATTATCGTTACAGGAAAAGGAGGCGAATGGAAATGGGTTTGGGAACAAGAGAATTAATGGCAAAACGTGCCGCAGAAGAAATATCTAATGGAAACATTGTCAATTTAGGAATCGGGATACCCACCTTAGTATCAGATTTTATAAGAAGTGATATTCATGTATTCTTGCATTCTGAAAATGGTTTTTTAGGAATAGGGCCAAAACCTGCAACGAGCAAAGAAGATAAGAACCTTATAAATGCAGGAGGATTTCCATGTACAACTGTAAAGGGTGCTTCCTATTTTGACAGTGCAGAGTCATTTGCTATAATCAGAAGTGGCAAATTAGATATTACCATTTTAGGCGCTTTGGAAGTGGACGAAAAAGGGAATTTAGCGAACTGGATTGTTCCTGGAAAACGTGTACCAGGTATGGGTGGCGGAATGGACTTGGCTGAAAAAGCAAAAAAAGTTGTTGTGGTTACTACTCATACAAATAAGAATGGAAGTCCAAAGATTAAAAAAATATGTTCCCTACCTCTTACGGCTCAGACTTGTGTTGGACTCATTATAACAGAATTGGCTGTTATAGAAGTAACAGAGGAGGGTTTGATTTTAAAAGAAATATTTGGTGGGACAACGGTTGATGAAGTGATATCCAGAACAGAAGCAAGTTTAATTGTTAGTAAAAATTTGAGAGTGATCAATTATGAATGAAGGTGATTTTTTGAATAGAGAAGCTGTTTTTGTTTCAGCTGTAAGGATGCCCATTGGAAAATATGGCGGAATGCTTTCTAACTATAAAGATTATGAGATGGGAGCCTTGGTTATTGCAGAAGCTGTAAAGAGGAGTAGGATTAATCCAAGAGAAATCGAGGATGTTTATTTTGGAAATCTATTGGGCCTTCCTGGAAATGTAGCAAAGGTAGCAGCAATGAAAGCGGGATTGCCTGAAAATGTGCCTGCTGTGTCTATTGATAGACAGTGCGCTTCAGGGCTTGAAGCCATATGTATTGCATCTGCCATGATACAAACGGGAATAGGCGATTTATATATCGTAGGAGGCGCCGAAAGCATGACAAACAAGCCTCATTATCTGGAAAAAGCTAAAAAGTCTTATTCTATGCAACCCCCAAAATTTTTACAAGCTATGCTGGCACCACCAGAACTTGGGGATCCGACAATGGGAGAAACTGCGGAGAATGTATTAAATCGTTACAAAATTAGTAGACATGAAATGGATGAATTTGCATTACGTAGCCATATATTGGCTTTAAAGGCAATAGAAGAAGGTATATTTGAAGAACAGACAATACCTGTAACAATAAAAGTAGGTAAAGAAGAAAAAATAACCACAATGGATGAGTGTCCCAGAAAGGAAACAAACATTGAGAGACTTTCCACGCTTCCGGCACTCTTTAGAAAAGATGGAAACGTTACGGCAGGAAATAGCTGCCCAATGAATGATGGTGCAGCTGCAGCAGTCCTAATGAGTAGGGAGAAAGCTGATAAAGAAGGGTATTCTTATATGGGCGTTGTAAAAGGCTTTGCTTCCATTGGATTAGATCATAACGTTATGGGACTTGGGCCCATTTATGCTGTCAGAAAACTTTTAGAAAAAACAAAATTGAACATTCAAGACATAGGTCTTTTTGAATTAAATGAGGCTTTTTCGGCACAGTCCATTGCTTGTATTAGAGAGTTGGATTTGGATATGGATAGAGTAAATGTAAATGGAGGTGCTATTGCATTAGGACACCCGTTGGGAGCTACAGGAACCATTCTTACGACAAAATTACTTTATGCAATGAAACAAAGAAAAGTACAGTATGGCATTGTAACCATGTGTGTTGGTGGAGGTCAAGGAGCTGCACTCTTAATAGAGAACGATATCTAATTGAAACTAACAGTTTCTAAATAATTAAAAGGAAGTGTTTTTATGGATGTGGTTAAAGCAATCGATAAAGAAGTAGAGAAGATGAGAGAAGAGATCATTGAATTTACCAGTTCTCTCATTCAGTTTCCTTCTATTCAAGGGGAGGAAGAAGCAGCACAATTATTTTTTGCTAAAAAATTAGAGGAAATAGGATGTATAATAGACATTTTCAAACCCGATTCTCAAGAATTGAGGCAAAATTATAAAGATGTCCTTGTTTCAAGAAATGATTTTACCAAGAGCCCCAATGTGGTAGGAGTCTTAAAAGGTTCAGGTAAAGGAAAGTCCATTATTCTTAATTCTCATATGGATGTGGTGCCAGCTGGAGATCAGGATTGGAAAGAAAGTCCATGGAGTGGAAAAGTAGTTAATGACAAAATTTTTGGTAGAGGTGCCTCAGATATGAAAGGAGGTGCCGCAGCAAACTACTTTGCACTTAAGACAGTCGTAAAATTAGGAATAAAATTAAGAGGAGATGCCATCATCGAAAGTGTCGTTGATGAAGAAATCGGAGGAGCAGGGACTGCAGCAACACTCCTCAGGGGGTATAAAGCAGATGCAGCAATTATTACAGAGCCGACAGATATGAAAATATATCCTGCATGTATGGGATCCATGTGGTTTAGAATTAAAGTTAAAGGAAAAGCGGCACATGGAGCAACAGCTTACCTGGGAGTGAACGCTGTTGAAAAGGCATATGTTGTTTATGAAGCGCTAAAAAACTTGGAAAACATAAGAAGCATTGATAAAACACATACCTTATATAAACATTTAGAAATCCCATTTTGCATTAACATCGGAAAGTTCTTCGGAGGGAATTGGCCGTCCAGCGTTCCAGATGAAGTTGTTTTGGAGGGAAGGATGGGAGTATCGCCTGATGAAAGTATTAGAGAAGCAAAAACAGAATTAGAAAATGCAGTACGAGAAGCAGCTCATTCAGATTTATGGCTGAGTGATAACCTTCCCCAAATAGAATGGTTTGGATCATGTTGGGTAGGAGGTGCCATAAAGAAGGATCATCCTATCGTTAAAAATATCCTTCAGAATCATTTAGTAGTATTATGCCAAGAGCCTATTATTTCTGGTGCACCATGGGCAACGGATGCAGGAATATTAATAAAATATGGAAATATACCTACGGTTATATATGGACCAGGTAAGGGGAATGTGGCACACCAAGCCAATGAATATATTCTCATTGAGGACATTGTAAATAGCACGAAAGTACTTTCAAAAAGTATTTTAGATTGGTGTTTATAATTAATTAGATTTAATTTCTAAATTAATAACAATCCATAAACCACTCAAATTGTACCAATTATCTAATAATATTTAGCATACACTATTATTTGGAAGTATATATAAGCATAGGCTTTATATAGCACTCTAATCAATTGTATATAGGTATTATGTACTAAGAATAGGGCTCGTCCTGTTTTTGATTCCGATACAAATATGGTAAAATAAGGAGAAAACATAATTTCAAATACTAACTTCAAAAATGATTGCCCCTGAAAATATTCAAATAAAATTGATAAAAAAAGGGGTATTTTTATTCTCAAAACTTATTATCAGAATTCGGTGACGTGTATGCGTTTTATTTCCTTAAGAAAGGACTTAAGTTATTATGATAAAAATGGAGAATGTAGTGAAGAAGTATAAAGGAATGGAAAGGCCTGCAGTTAATAGTCTGTCTATGGAAATTGGTGAAGGAGAAATATGTGTTTTTGTTGGCCCATCTGGTTGCGGTAAAACCACAACATTGAAAATGATTAATAGAATTATTGAACCTACTTCTGGTGAGATTTATGTCAATGGGATCAATGTCATAAAGCAAGACCCAGATAAACTTCGTCAAAACATAGGATATGTTATTCAGCAAATCGGGTTATTTCCGCATATGACGGTATTCGAGAACATAGCCATCGTTCCTAAGCTTCTTGACTGGAAGGAAGAGGAGATAACAAAAAGGGTTAAAGAACTACTGGAAGTTGTAGGCCTTGATCCAGAAGAGAATAGCTCAAAGTACCCAAAGGCATTATCTGGAGGGCAGAGACAAAGAGTAGGCGTCGCAAGAGCATTGGCAGTAAACCCTTCGACAATGCTGATGGATGAACCTTTTGGGGCTGTTGACCCTGTTACAAGAAGTCAGCTCCAGAATGAATTTTTGAGACTTCAGAAAAAAATAAAAAAGACAATTTGTTTTGTTACCCATGATATTGATGAAGCAATAAAGATGGGAGATAAAATTGCCATCATGGACCAGGGAAACTTGGTTCAGTATGACACCCCGGAAAACATATTATTTAACCCAAACAGTGAATTTGTTGAAGACTTTGTTGGATCCGACCGTTCTCTCAAAGTATTGAATCTGCTTCATATAGAAACCGTCTTAAAACGAGATATTAAAACAGTAAAAATGAATAATGATATCATCGTATTACATAATTTCTTTGAAAACAATAAGAAAAAACGTGCCATTATTGTAGATGATAGCAATAAGGTTGCGGGATATGTATCTCGAAACGACCTAATTAAAGGCTCCAGTTCAAAAGGATGGAACAGTATTATAAAGCCCATTCCAACGACGCTTCCCATGCAGGCGACTCTAAGGGATGCATTAGCGTTAATGCTTCAATATGATTTAGTTGCAGTTCCCGTCGTAGAAGATGACAACTCACTTGTAGGGGTTGTGGACTTAAATGAGATTCGGACACACATAGGAGAAGCCTATCAGGAATTTGGGCAGGACGAAGAGGGGTGTTCGGATGGCGCTATTTGATTTTTTTATGAGTATTATTATGTACTTTGTTAACCATATGGAAAAAATTGCTTCATATACAGTGGAGCATTTTGTTCTCATTGCCATCGCCATACTGTTTTCTTTGGTTATCTGGGTATCAGTAGGAACTGCAATACGGAACAATTCGGGTTTAGCAAAAAGTGTTCTTAGTGTAGGGAGCTTTATCATGTCAGTACCCAGTATCGCTCTTTATGGAATACTTGTCAGCATGCCTGGATTTGGACTGAGCCGAAAAAGTGCAGTTTTTGGATTGATTTTATATGCAATGCTACCAATAGTAAGAAATGTATATGTATCTTTAAATCAAGTAGATGAAAGTATCCTTGAAGCTGCAAAAGGAATGGGATTATCTCCTCGACAAGTGTTGTTTAAAATTCAGTTTCCCTTGGCACTTCCTGTTATCTTGGCCGGAATAAGAGTAGCAATGGTTATGATGGTAGGCATTGCTACTCTTGCAGTCTATATTGGAGAGAGAAATTTGGGCAGTTTAATACAACAGGGGATTGTCAGGACACATGATGTCATGATTATTGTTGGTGCAATAATTGTATCTATATTGGCTTTTATAGTGGACTACTTACTGGGAAAAGTTGAAAAGTTGATTGTTTCTCCAGGATTAATTTCAGACATGCCGGATATGGCTTCTAAGAAAGAGGTGGCATAATTGGAATTTCAAGATATCATTGATGTTTTAAATAAACAAGGATGGAAACTTTTTAGTGAACATCTGAAACTTGTAGGTATTTCTCTATCCTTATCTATAATAGTTGCTTTGTTACTAGGAATTGCGGTGACAAGGCATCCATTGAAAAAGTGGATGCCCCAGGTTGTATCTTTCTTAAATACAGCACAAGGCATACCAAGCCTTGCAGTTGTAGCAATTTTCTTGCCCATAATGGGAGTAGGGGTTTTACCTGCTATTGTAGCTTTAACTTTATATGGTCTATTGCCAATAGCCAGAAATACAATAGCAGGTATAGAAGGCATCGATCCAGATATATTGGAAGCTGCTAGGGGGATGGGAATGCCAGCCAGAGTGGTTTTCTGGAAGGTCGAGTTACCCCTGGCACTGCCAGTGATTATTGCAGGGATACAGACCTCGGCAGTTTTAATAGTTGGGACCGCCATCATTGCGGATCTTATTGGTGCTGGAGGGCTGGGCAGGTTAATATTTACTGGTATTAATCATTACCAGCCACATATAACACTTTTGGGATCTTTAATGGCTGCGGGCATTGCAATTGTTTTAGATCAAGGAATAGGATTTATCCAACGCAGATTGACTTCTGCATATAAAGATGAATAAAAGGGGGAGAAAGATTATGAAAAACTCAAAATTTAAGAAGCTTAAGATGATCATGAGCATGGTGTTGGTTTTCAGTTTAATTTTTGCTTTTGCTGGATGCAGCCAAGATACTGATAGTGGGGACGTGGTTGAACAACCTACTATTCGAGTGACTTCAAAGGCTTGGACGGAGCAGTTAATACTGGGCAGTATGGTCCTTCAATTGTTGGAAGCAAACGGTTATCCCGTTGAGGATAGAACCGGACTTGGAGAAACACCAGTTATAACTCCGGCACTTCATGCAGGGGAAGTAGATATCTATTGGGAGTATACGGGAACAACTTTAATGACACTTATGGGGCATGAGCAGGTTTCAGATCCCGAAACAACTTATGAATTAGTAAAGGAATGGGACAGTGAAGAGAACAATATAACTTGGTTGGATTATGCGCCAGCCAATAATACATATACTCTAATGATGCGTGAGGAACATGCACAAGAACTTGGCATTGAAACCATCTCTGATCTTGTGGCCTACATGGAAGAGAATCCGGAGAGTATTAGACTGGCTACGGATGTAGAGTTTTTAGAAAGAGTTGACGGCATCCCTGGACTTGAAGAACTCTATGATTTTGAATTTAACCGAGACAAGGTCATGACAATGGCAATTGGTCTAACCTATGGCGCCTTAAGAGATGATAAGGCAGATGTAGCCATGGGCTTTGGAACAGATGGCAGAATACCTGCTTTTGGTTTCATAAACCTTGAGGATGATAAAGGTTTCTTCCCTGTATACAATCCAGCACCATTAGTCAGACAGGAGGTTCTTGATGCCTATCCGGATTTAGCAGAAGTAATCAATCAACTACCACCGCTTCTTGACAATGAAACTCTTGCAAACTTAAATAAAACAGTAGATGTGGATCAAAATGAACCTGAAGAAGTAGCTCGACAGTTCCTTATAGATAATGGATTGATTGAAGAGTAAAGTAAACCCATTAATTTTCATTGATAGCAAAGAATAACAGCAAATTAAAAAAATAAATAAAAACCTCTTTTTTCTTTATATATTATATTTTTATTGGTAAAAAATATCATTAGTTATATAATACTAAGTAGAGAAAAAGGAGGTATTTTTTATGGATAAAAGACTAATTGCTACGGATAAAGCACCAGCAGCCATTGGACCCTATTCTCAGGGCGCACAAAAGGGAAATATGTTGTTTGTTTCCGGACAACTTCCCATAGACCCTTCAACGGGAACCATGCCTGAAGGAATAGAAGCACAAACAAGACAATCCTTGGAAAACGTCAAATCCATCGTTGAGGTGGCAGGCGGTACTTTAGGAGATGTGCTAAAATGTACGGTGTTTCTCAAAGACATGAATGAATTTGCCGGAATGAACAAAGTATATGCCCAGTACTTCACTGAAAATTACCCCGCACGAGCAGCCGTTGAGGTTGCAAGACTTCCAAAGGATGCAGATGTGGAAATAGAAGCGATTGTAATGATTGATTAGTTAGAGATTAGAGATCAGGGATTAGGGAGCTAAGAGACAGTAAAATTTTGCAAGAAATTGATTGACTCTACTGGTCCTTTTCCCTATCTTTTCCCGCTCCTTGCATCTATTGGTTGTTGACATAGAAGGGATTTGACGGTAATATATATAGTGCACTATATGCTCCCGTAGCTCAGAGGATAGAGCGTCGGTTTCCTAAACCGTGCGTCGGATGTTCGAATCATCTCGGGAGTGCCAATAAAACAGCGATAGGCTTTATGTCTATCGCTGTTTTGTTTTTATGTAAGAGAGATGATTCGAACATCCGACGCGGAGAGGGTAAAGGGAGAGGATACTTTCCCTTTCTGAGACTGACTTCTGTCAGACGGAGTACCGCTTCGGGGGTAACGGCACGGGTGCCGATGCCGATAGGGGGCAGAGCCCCATTCGGAGAGCGCCAGCGACAGGAGGATGTTCGAATCATCTTGAAGCCCTAGCTCAAATCTCTGATTTGATGTGCAGGTCCAACACGAAAAGTGGAACTCTCCAATCTTTGATTGGAAAGAGTTGCCATTCGCAACGAAACAGAAATTTTAGATTTCGTTGTTGAGACTGTGTAAATCTTAGATTTCGTCTTCGTGACTGCCTAGAGTGCCAAAAGCAAAAACCTCAGTTTCCACTGGGGGTTTTTGCTTTTTTGACCTACATCATTCGAACATCCGACGCAGAGAGGGTAAAGGGAAAGTATCCTCTCCAGGGGTGACAGGCAGAATACTTTCTGCCGCCAAGACTTAAAAATGGGTAGAGCCTGGGGACATTCCTCAAAGAGGTTGACCGTCTTGCAGAGGTGTGTCCCCTTTCCTTAAAAGAGCGCCAGCGACAGGAGGTTGTTCGAATCATCTTGAAGCCCTAACCCGAATCTTAGATTCGGATGTAGGTCTCATGCAATACGACAAGAATCTTTGATTCTGTCTTCGTGACTGCCTAGAGTGCCAGAACCAATCCTCGTTTTCCTTAGGGTTTAAAGGAAAATGGGTTTTTTTGTTTTGGGAGAGATTTGCAGTTAATGGCTAGAGTTTCTAAAAGAGGCTATTTGTGGTCGTCGTTAGGGCGTCGAAAAGGGTTTAAGCTTGCTTGTGATTTCAAACAGCGAGGCTGGAAATGGAAATAAGTAATAATATATTTTTGATATAATTAGAGCTGAACCGTTTGTAGTTTTCAAAACAATCCATATCAAAATGTATATGATTGTGGTGGCTCTTTTCTACTTAAGAATAAAATAAGCATTTTTATCAGAAATATATTATAAAAAAAATTACAATAGTGATAAGATTAAAATGATAAGAGGGGTTTTGTAATAGAAGGGATACCAATTTATGATTTTCTATAAATATTGTTACATTACTTTATCACGGGATGAACTTTAGAAATGCCAGGAGATTTGAGAGAAAATTAGACGCTATAAAAACGGACAACAAAAATGAAGAAGATAGATTCTTATTTAGGCCATTTGAATGTAATGTGAAATGAGGCTAGTAGGGTCTAGTATTACCACTCCACTTTTCATCATCACCTCGGTGTCTTTGCTCATATTGTCAGTAGTATTAAAGGCAGGCAGTAATCTACTAGTGAGGTTATCAGAGGAGGCGATGCCAATGTTCAAAAAGATAGTATCAATAGTCAGTGAAATAGTTTGGGCACTGGGGGGAAACATGGTTAGTGGAGTGATACTAGCCTGATTTCATATAAAATGAGGTGATAGTTTGAAGATAGACGATTTGACACGATTAATATCTGAAAAAGAATCAAAAGTTCTGAAAAACTACTTAACTAAGAATCGTTATGATATCGCACCTAAAGATTCAGATGGAAGTCCCTTACAAGAAATATATTTTATGTTAATACGACTATACACATATGTTTTTAACTATTACCGTTATTTTTATTAACAAATATGGAGGGTTATATGAAAAAGCAATTAATTCCTATTCTTATATTTTTATTTCTTCTTAATTTAACTGGATGCGTAAATACTTCTGATACTTCGGATGATGACAAGGTACTCTTGCAAACCATTGAGCTTCTTTCAAAGGTGAACAGCTATGAATTAATGACAAGCAGGGTTGAATCTACAACATTTGGTGACAAGCAACTCATATCTCAAATGGTAAATGAACAGAAAATAATATTTGAACCCTTTGTCACCTGGAGTAGAAACGATTCAACAAATACAAATTTATATTCGGGTGATCAATATAGATCGTTAGGAGAATCGTATCAAGTATTAAATGATGATCAAATTGATCTTTTCATGAGATTCAGGCTTGATGAAGATGCAACTATAGGTAATGAACCTGTCTTAGATGAATGGAAGAAAATCTCTTCATCGACAAAGGAGCAGGCTGATTGGCTCATTGATTCGGTGAGGAGTAATTTTGATGCTCGGCTTTATTTATTAAGCTCAAATATAGACACTTTTAAATTAGTTGAAAATGATGAAGTAAAGGATGAGAACATTCTTCAATATGACGGATATCTTGAACAGACAACCATCCTAGAAGCATATCAAAAGTACATTAGAAATACTTATGTTAAGGTGAATATGTTAGCAGATTCAAAAGATATGTCCCTTGAGGATTTAAGAAATGAAATAACAGGGGGAGATTTGCTTGAGATTAAAGTAGGAATCCCAAAGCTTGCATATTCTGAAGAGCCTGTTCCCATTTCTTTATGGATTGATAAAAGGACCTTTGAATTAATAAAAGTATCAGTTGACGAAACATTAGTGCTGCAATCGTACATGGAAAAAGAAATATCAAAAGCTAACCCAGATCTTGAAGAACCGATTGTTTCCAAAGCCCTGCTCACATATGAAATAAAAAGTATAGACAATTTAAAAGAAATACCAATGCCAGATTAGGTTAAATATTTTCCTGGACAAATTAAAATTAGATCACAAATAAAAACCACTATACAATTCTTTATGAATCATATGGCGGTTTTTTATTATGAATTGTAAAATCCCTATTTATCAACCATTAGTAGTGACATAGCCTAAAATATAATAGTCTAATAGTAATTGATTTAAAAAAGAGATTGCCAATTAGTTTCAAAATATAATCAAGTGATTTCAGTTGTTTCTCCGAATGTGTCGTCAAAACGTCGTCAAAATGAAAAAAGACGCCCAATCGATTTGGACAAAAAAGCAAGGGGCGATGGACGAACTGGCTAAAAAAAGCGGCTCCTGAGCAAAAAAACACGAGCGAATCAGAATTTCCTAAACCGTGCGTCGGATGTTCGAATCATCTCGGGAGTGCCAAAAGAGAGATGATTCGAACATCCGACGCTGTTGCAATGACCATATCTTTTCCGTTTGGAAAAGATATGGTTCTTTTTTGCCAAGGAAAATTTATGGTTCCCAAAACGAAATCCGCGTTTTTATATATAAAGCGTGGATTTTATCTTTTATAAATCTTTGAACAACATATTGATGCAACAAACTATAAATTTGTCCTAATTATTACCATAATATAGAATACAATGCAGGAACATGGTACAATTTGTAATAAATAATCATAATAGGACTGAAGTAATAAGAAATTCTAAGAAAAAGATATTATACATTTTAAATAGATAAAAAATTACTAAGTAATCAAGGGAAGGGATTTCTATGAGGGTGAAGTGTTTCAATGCTAAAAATGGAGATGCTATTCATATAAGAAGTAGTAATGGGATAAACATTTTTGTAGATATGGGACATCCAGAAACTTATACTAGATATATTTTAAATGAAATCAAGAATATTAAGCAATGTGGTGAAGGAATAGATCTTCTAATAATAACACACATTGATCAAGATCATATTTCAGGTGCTATTTCTTTTTTAGTTGATATTAAAAGAGGAACTTTTAGTAGTGGAGTATTAAGGCAAGTATGGCATAATTCATATAGGCATCTTAGTATTGCAACAAGGAAAAAATCTAGGAAGGAAGATTTTGATGTATTGAAGGGGTTTTGTAATAGACTTTCAATGCAAAATTCTTTTATTTCGGGTACAGAGATAAGTGCAAGGCAAGGATCAACGTTAGCTGGCTTACTATATGATTCGGATATTGAGTGGAACAAAGATTTTTTACAAGGGCCAATTGTAGGAGTGAATGATACAATAATAGGAGATTTGAGAGTAACAGTTTTAACACCTAGTCATTACATTCTTAAAAAACTCAAGCGATACTGGAGAGGAGAACTTCGTAAGTTGAAATATAATTTTGAGTTTGGGAAAGATGATATCTTTGATGATGCACTTGAATTTTATATGTTAAATGAAACAACGTCAAATATTGATAGCGGACCTATTTCATCAGATGTCAGAAAGCTATTCATTTCATTATTGGAAAATGGAACGATAATTGAGTCAGAGGGTGATAATAGCGTTACTAATTCCTCATCAATAGCTGTTATATTTGAGAGTGACGGGTACAGGGCACTTATTACAGGCGATGTACACGACAATGATTTATATGAGGCTCTTTTAGAACAGAACCAAAATGGAATAAGTATGGAGTTTGATTTAGTTAAATTATCGCATCATGGTTCAAAAAAAAATAATGGTAAATGGCTTGAATTAGTAACCTCAAAATATTATTTAATCTCTACTGATTCTAGTAAACATAATCATCCGAATATTGAGGCAATTGCTAATATTATTCTAAGTAATACGGAGCGAGAAAAAATATTGTGCTTTAATAATGATCTAGAAATCATTAATGAGATTGATTGCGAAGAATTGAAGAGCAGATTTAATTATTCTGTAATAAGACCGAGTGAAGATTGGGGGATTGAAATTGAGCTATAAAGAGAATAATGAATCATTTGAACGAATAAAGAAATTTGTTGTGAAAATTGAGATAGTTGATGAAAGGGACCAAGTTATAAAGAGTGGAACAGGATTTTTTGTTGATTTTAAGCATGTTATTACTGCACGGCATGTTGTATCAGAAGCGCTAGATCCAGAGTGCTCTTTGAGGGTTTCATATTCATTTAATGGTATTCAAACTTTTCAAAATGCTATAGTTATTTATGAGGCTCCTTCTAGGGATGTAAACATAGTGGAACTTATGGAGCCAATACAATTAGATATACATAGTGAATTTCCTAAAATAGTTCAAAATTCATTTAGAAAGAGAGAATTCAAGTATTGCGCATATGGGTATCCAGCATCAAAGCCCGAAGGACATTCTCAACAAGGTATAATACTTGATGAATATATTGATATTAATGGCGATAGAATAATTGATGTATCGCTTGGAGAAGGAAGACTGACTGATTATAGAGGGTATTCTGGCTCGCCAGTTATTTGTAATGGTCAACTGATAGGTCTTGCAATAGAGCAAACAGTTGGATTGAATACAGCACAGAGTATCAAAGTACTTGACTTTTCATCAGCAATAGACTATTTAGAAGAAGATTGGTTATGTTTTGATGATTTCGTTGAAGAGATTATTTGTACTTTTCAGAGAGAATCCATTGATGAAATAGCAAGAAATAAAGCAAATGGCAAATATGTTCCAGAAATATTTATTGAATTAGGTACAATGAAAGAATACTTAAGAGGGCTTAGTGATCCAGTTCTTTTTTTTGAGAAACATCTAGATTATATTAGACGTCATAATTTTGAACAGTATAATTTACTTCTAGAAAGATATGGACTTACAAAGATTCAATTTATTGAAGGAGAGAATGAAGTATCACTTGATAATGTAAAAAACATTTCGGAGGAGATGATTATAAAATTAAAGGATATGCTAACCTACGTTACTAAATTGACCAGATCTTCTGATATAAGAGAGAATGTACCAGATGAATATCTTGAATTATTTGATTTGACCTTTCATCAGCACAGACTTATGGGTCTTGAATGGGAGTTGAGGGATAGAATAAGTTTTTTTGAATCATTAAAGGCCAATCAAATTCTTCTTACGGAAAAGGCAGGACAAGGTAAGACTAATTTACTCTGTGATTTTACTGAAAACGTACTTTTACGAAAGGGAATACCTTGCTTTTTCATTGGGATGAGAAACTTAATTGATGATGATATTTCAAAGACTATGATTAACTATTATAAATATGATTTATCAATTGAAGAATTATTTAAAGTATTAGATTTCTATTCGCAGAATGTGCAGAAACCCTTTGTTATAGTATTAGATGCAATCAACGAACAAAAGGATGTAATCAACTCAAAAAATAAACTTTATTCATTTTTAAATCAAGCAAGTTCTTTTAACAATGTAAAAGTAATCATGACAGCAAGAACAGAGTACTTTGACGAAAAATTCGGAGACATAAGTGATAAATGCCCTCAAGTTGAACAGTTTACATCATATAATTGGAAGTCTCAACATTCAAAATTATGTGAAAGGGTATTTCATGGGTACATGGAACATTTTAACATTGAAATTCATGATATTGATGATTTGATTTATGAGCAATTGTCAAAGGATTTCTTGTTATTAAGAATGTTTTCGGAAGCATATCATGGCTTGAAAGAGTCTCCAACAATAATTCCAGCTTTACTTCATTTATTTAGATATGAAATATTTGAGAAATATTACAATTATAAAAGAAAGAGCCTAAAAGAATGGGATAGGCACCACGGAGTTTATGATGGAGGTTCAACATATGACAGTTTGATAAATATAGTCACAGATTATATGATTCAAAATATTCGATTTAGCAATATTGAACGCTCGTTGATTGTTGAGAAGGTTCAGAATAATCTATTAGTAAAGTTAATAGATGAAGATATCATATTTCGAGATGATATCAAGAAAACTAAAGGATTAATTGAAAAGAGTGTTGAGGTTATAAATTTTACATTTGATGAATTCCGTGACTTTTGTCTTGCAAAGAAAATAATAGAGAATTTTGATGATAGCAATCATGATGAATCAATTGAGGTAATAAATAATCTCACTCAAGATAACTTAGAGATTTCAGAAGGTGTTCAAAAGTACCTATTCTTTGCAAGTAAAAAACATCAAAATGACACATTTACAAATATAATTATAAAACAAAAATGGTTTAATCATATATACTTTAACAATATTTTTTCTGTAAGTGAAGAATTTATTTTAGAGAGAGATGTGACATTTATTAAAAGGCTATTAACTAATATGAATTTCTATGAAAAGCATCTTGGTATAGTTATTATGATATACTCAAGTCTTATCAGAAGATATAATACACATGTCTATTCAAAATTAAACATTAGGTTATTAATTACGATCTTCGAGAACATTGATGATTCAGATTTTAGAATGTATGTACATGATATTTTTAGTTCAAGTTATGAGGATAGATTCTCATATTATGGAAGAAAAGCAGAAAGAATTCCTATAGATATGTTAGTGAAAAAATTGAAATATTATATGAGGAAGTCTTTTAACGAAGATATAGTGATTTTTCTTTCTTATCTTCATTACA
This sequence comes from Clostridia bacterium, assembly GCA_016278615.1. Taxonomy (GTDB): domain Bacteria; phylum Bacillota; class Clostridia; order Peptostreptococcales; family JAAYPU01; genus Soudan-22. Next base: position 25,532 of record JADQBM010000054.1, read on the forward strand.
GAGGTATATATATACATGATTTTTTTGATTGGTGTATTGAGAAGTTCTCAAATCAATGCATTGAAATGTTTGAAAATTTAATTGATGTGAATGAAGAAATAGTTAATGAAGTTATCGGTCATACAGTTCAAGACCTCTCTTGTTACGAATTAGAACTTGATCATGAATTAATTGACAGATGGGAGAACATCAAGAAGCGATGCGAAAGAAAAATGAATGTTGATAGTAGTGATTTAAGTATGTATACTGATCAGGAACTGGATGAAATGTTAAAAAAACTGGAAAGCGAATTAGGCATATGGGAGGAAGATTAATGATAATATATCCTATTGATTTGAATGACTTCAGCAGAAAGTATATAGTAATAAAGAGTCCTGATATGAGTCTCGAGTACATTATAAAGCAGTTTTTAAAACTTTCAGGAATGGATCCAGCTAAGTATGCAGGAAAACTTTTTTCAAGTATATTAACCAATTTTTTTTATGAAATCGAAGATTTGGAGCATCTTTATGAAAAATTTTATTTGTTAGAGTACGATTCTTTTGAAGATTATTTGTATAAAAAAATGCTAATTGATAAGGAAGAAATAGATTTTTTGATCCCTAATCAAAAAGAGGGTGAAAAGTTGTATTTTGCTGATTTAGGGCATACCGTATCTAATAACTATGAGAATTTATTCGAATATGAAGAAGAAAATCTCCTGTTAAAAATTAATGATGTTTTGGAGGTGATTAAGTGAAAATAAAAGCAGATTATATTACTAATAGTTCATCGACTTCTTTCGTAATAATTACCGATGATGAACTTGGAAGAGATAAATTTTATAAATGGTTTGGAATAGACCTCGAATCGGATTTTACATACATATTTAAAGAGTTGTTTGATGCTGTCAAATATAACTCTAAACCTATCGAAGATGAAATTGAAAAGGGACAATCTTTAGATGATTTTCTTTCAATGTACCACTTAACGAGTGAAGTTGAAAGAGTGAAAAAAGCACTTGTATTAGGAAAGAAAGTCAGAGTAGGTAAATTGAAAAGTGATGAGGGTTACATACAAACATTTTTTTGCTTAGATTCATTTTGCATAGATAATGAGTTAGTGTATTTCAATGCATTAAGTAATGGGTGGTAAGTATGGATGATATAGTTTTGATAGATAAGAAAAAAAGCTACTACTATTACTATTTCAACAAAAGCAAGGGCTTAAGTATAAGAAGCGAATACAAAGGTTTCGAAGACCCATTTTGGTCAATTGAGGGACCAGAACTTCTCGATGTTGCTATTACAAACTTTTGCGAAAGAGAATGCAGCTTTTGTTATAGAGATTCATCTATTGAAGGAAAACACATGAATTTGAATGACTTTGAGACTGTTCTGAAAAATATGATAGAGTCAAATTGCTATCAGATTGCGTTGGGCGGAGGTAATCCGAATCAGCACCCTAATTTTGTTGAGATACTTAAAATGTGTAGAGAAAAATATAGAATAGTCCCCTCGTACACTACTAATGGAGATGGATTGACTAAAGAAATACTGGCAGCTAGCAAGCAGTATTGTGGAGCAGTAGCAATTAGTTATTATAAGCCGTTTGAGAAGTTTATAGCTGCTTTAGAAAATATATTATCCTATAGCATAAAAACCAATATTCATTTTTTACTTACACCTGAAACAATTAAAACAGCAATAGATTGGTTAAGGAATCCTCCTAAATATCTAAATGGTATTAATGCTATAGTCTTCTTAAATTATAAACCTGTAGGAGTTAATATAAGCAATAGCCTATTGCTCAAAAATAGCGATCTTATTAAAGAATTCTTCAATCTAATTAGCAAACATGATATTAGTCGATTCAAAATTGGTTTTGATAGTTGTACAGTTTCTGGAATAGTTGAAAATCTAAATTTTAATCCTAATTTTATTGAATCCTGTGAGGCAGGACGGTTTTCAGCATTTATTTCTGAAGACATGATATTATATCCTTGTTCCTTCATGGAGAGAAGCTCTGAAGGAACAGATTTAACTAACATATCTTTAAAAGAATCGTGGTTAAAATCAACAGACTTTCAATTTATAAGGGATAAGATCAATTTAAATGCATGTAAAAATAACTGTAAATATGAAAGACACTGTAAAGGAGGATGCCCGATATTTAGTGAGATTAACATATGTAATAATTTTTTATTTCAATCAGATAAAAGTCCAATATAAAGATTGATAATATTAATCTATAATATTTATTATCTATTGCTACTTACTTTTCTTAAGTATACTATGAGTAATTTTAGGCATAATATAACAAAAAAATAAGATATATCAGCAATAGAGGGAGATGTAAGTAGCATTAGCACAAACCTATATAGCCTAAAACCCTTAGGTATAAATACAGAATTTATAGAAAGCCAAACTAGTTATATATCGAGATTAGCGGAAGCGCACTTAGTCAGTGTAGGTATTCTTATAGCCAAAGAAGTTGCACCTATACTAGGAAAAGTTTATTTAAATAAGGATAGTCGTTTTTACGACTTTGCTATACAGTTAAATGCACTTGGGAATCAAGCAAGAGATTTTTCGTATGCTTTATCCATGCTAACTGGAGTATATAGTATTAATGAGCTTACGCTTGCATCTTGGAGCAATGTACTTCCTTCCAGAGAATTATTTAGCCAAAGTAAAAAATGGTGTCCTAAGTGTTTTGAGGATTGGAAAAAAAATAATCAAATAATTTATGAACCAATAATATGGAATTTTAAAGAAGTAAATATATGCAAAATTCATGGTGTCAGATTGAAAACGGAGTGCCCCTATTGTTCTAAGCCGATACCTGTATTAACTAGAACATCAAGAAATGGCTTTTGCCCTTATTGTAGAAGTTGGTTAGGTTCAAATGATATAACCGATGAAATTGTTGATTCTAAACATAATTCTTGGAAGTATTTTGTAGTAAATAATATTGGAACCTTATTAAAAGCTAAAAGTGAAGAAAAAACTAATTGGTCACAAGACAATATTGTATCATTTTTAGAATCATTGATAGAAAAGACAGTCTGTGCCTTTTCACGTTGTTTTGATATTCCTAAATCAACAGTAAGTTCATGGTTCGGAGACAATCATAAGCCAATTTTGCAGACTTTATTGAAAATATGTTATCGATTAGATATAAACATTATTGAAGTATTAAGCTCAAATGAATTACATGTTTCGTTGATATCTGAGAAAGATTATAATGATATCTCGAGAGAAAATAAAAATACTAATAATAGTAAAGTAAGAAGAAAAATAGATTGGGATAATGTAGAAGAAAAACTAATTGGAATAATAAATAATAAAGATTTTAACACTTCTTCAGTTCGTGAAGTAGCTAGAAACCTAAATTGTAATGCGAGATTACTATATAGTCATTTTCCAGATTTGTGTAAAAAAATATCAGAAGATCACGATATTTTTATTAGGTATCAGAAGATACGAAAGGATAAAGAAAAAAGACAGAAAGTCTTAGAAGTTACATTTGATTTATATAATCAAGGGGTATATCCTACTAGACGAAAAGTAGAAGCAATATTGGATTCGAATATTTCGCTACGAAGAAAAGATAATTATTCTATATGGAAAGATGCTGTAAAGAGTTTTCAATAATAAGTGGAAGAATTTGACTTAACGCTTAATATAATGTAGAATATTGTAAAATAATCATTTGGTGATATATATGAAAAAATTTAAGTGTATAAAAAATTTAAAATTTATAGGTTTTTAAAGACCGACTAACTAGCTTAGTCGGTTTTATTTTTTTTTGTAAAAAATAAATTAAAAAAATTTTAAAAATTAAAATAAAAAGGAGAATTTATATGTTTACTTCATATGAATATGAACAATGGTGTAAGAAACTTTTTTTGACGGATAGTGCAATTGAAATAATAAATAGAGTCAGAGAAAGTGAGCCTTCGCGTCGTGTGGGAGGTGGGAGAAAAAATGTGGTTGGTGCTTATCCAAGTAAAAAAATGGGTGTCTCTATTCAGTTTGAAAGCCATCAGGTAGAACTACCAGGTTTATATCTTAAAGAATACGATGATTCTGTTATAGAAATGTACGATCAACCTCCATCTATAAAGATAAGATACAAATCTCTTACTGAGAAAGTTGTAACACCATTTTATACTCCAGATTATTTTGTGATTTATGACGATAGGGCTGGCTGGGAGGAATGGAAGACCGAGGAAGAACTAGGCGAGCTAGCTCGAAAATCGCCAAATCGGTATGTAAAGGTTCATGGAAAGTGGCGATGCCCTCCTGCTGAAGAGTATGCAAAACAATTTGGATTACATTATTGGTTGAAATCGTCATCTGAAATAAACTGGATATTTCACAGAAATATAATTTTTCTTGAGGACTATCTATTAGATACGCAAACTATTATTGATTCTGAAATTATCAATACTGTATTCTCTTATATTCGTAATAACCCAGGAGTGTTTTTAATAGAAGTATTAGAAAACTTTAAAGAAGAAGTTGACAATATTTATTATATGATTGCAAGAAAGTTGATTTACGTTAATTTGGAGCAAGAACTGCTCACTGAGCAAGAGTATACTCGTGTATTTGTAAACAAAGAAAGTTCTTTATCCTTCAAAACATTGAACACTACTAGAAAAGTCCCTACCTATACCAACTATTCATTGAATATTGAACCTGGTAATAAAATCCTATGGGATGGCAATACGTGGGTGATAATGAACTTGGGAGAAAAGAATATTTCACTCATATCAGATGATGAAAATGTTTTAGCAATTCCCAAAGAACAGTTTTACAGTTTGATTTCCGAACAGCATATTAAGAGTGATGAGAGCGAGGTAATAAAAGAGAGAAATTCAATAATAAATTCAAAATTGATAAATGCTAACAAACAAGCGCTGGAAGAAGCTAATCGTCGATATCAAATAATATTGCCTATTATTGAAGGTAAAAAAACGAAAGAGCTTGGGGATGTTGGTGTGACTGAACGAACTGTGAGGAATTGGATAAAGAGTTACAAACAAGCTGAAACAGATTACGGGGCAGGATTTATTGGATTGATTCCTAAATTTAAAGATCAAGGAAATAGAGTCCCCCATCTTCCAACAGAAACGTTAGAAACAGTTGATATCTTTTTAGGTGAAAATGAAGATGTGACTAATCAAAGCATTAACGTATTGTATGGGAAGCTATGTAAGCTGTGCGAGGAAAAAGGAATTATTAGTCCTAGCATGAAAAGTTTTAGAAAAAAAATAAAATCAAGACCGAAAGATAATAAAATTCTAAAGACTATGGGAAGCAGAGCAGCTTACCAACATGAAGAATTTATATGGTCATTGGATATAACAACCCCTAGGCACGGAGAGCGACCTTTTGAAATTGCGCATATAGATCATACGGAACTTGATTTGCAACTTGTACATTCAAGAACAAAAAAATCTATGGGTAGACCTTGGCTTACTTTAATGGTAGATGCATTTTCAAGAAGAGTACTAGCCTTTTATATCACTTTTGATAATCCATCCTACAGAAGCAATATGATGGTTATTCGAGAATGTGTAAGAAGATTTAATAGGCTTCCGCAAACAATTGTATCTGATGGTGGACGCGATTTTAAAAGCACTTATTATGATACATTACTAGCATACTACGGAGTGACTAAGAAGCTACGTCCTCCTCATAAAGCACGATTTGGTTCAGTGGTAGAGAGAGTGTTTGGTACAACTATGTCCCAAATAATTAATAACCTAAAAGGAAACACAAAAATAATGAAAAATAATACTAGGCAAGTTACTAAATCAGTCAATCCTATAAATCATGCTGTATGGACATTGCCTAGCATATATGAACTTTTAAAAGAGTATTTCTATGATTTTTATGATACTACCGAACATACAACGCTTGGAGAATCACCAAGAGAAGCTTTTGAGGGAATTCAATCTATATCTGGGAAAAGGCCATTCAGATATATTCCTTATAATGAAGAGTTTATAATTATGACACTTCCTGCTGCTAAGAAAAATAATGGTACTGCTAAGGTTGACTCCCAGCGAGGAGTGAAAGTAAATTATTTTTACTATAATAATGAACAATTTCGGAAGCCAAGCTTAGATAAAGCTCGAGTTCAAGTTCGTTATGACCCTTGGAATGTAGGAGTGGTTTATTGCTATATTAATGGAAAGTGGACAAAAGCTTATTCTGATTTTTATGCAATTTTTAAAAACAGAACAGAAAAAGAGATTATAATTGCTTCTGACGAACTACGAAGCCAAAAAAAGATGCATGGAAAAAAATATGTGGTTACGGCAAGAAGGTTAGCAGATTTTTTAATAACTGCTGAATATAAAGAAGAAGAACTAATAAAGCAACGTCAACGAGATGAAGAGATGGCACCTCAATTACGAGTAATTAGTGGGTTTCAAGAAGAGGAGTTAGAAAAAGAAGATGAACTGGATGAAGTGAATAAAGAATTTGATAAATTACTTAATTTTAATTTGGATGAAGAAGACTAAGTAATAGTTGTGCATTTTTCCGTATGAGAGGTTAAAAAAATGATAAAAAGTATTAGTAATAGTGATATGTCCCAAAAACTAAATCATAGGTTTTCAGAAGAACTGATAGAAGGTGACAAAGAAATAAAGATGGAATATTTTAAGAATTATGTTGTTGAACATAAGTTTTTAGAAAATGCTATTATTGATACAATAGGTTCTCTTACAAACCATGTTTCTGAAAGTTTAGTTTTTGTATGTGGTCCATCAGGTGTTGGAAAAAAAGAGCTTATTAGGGGAGTCACAAAAAGACTAAATAGTATGGCAGAGAAAAAAATCATAGAAAATCCAGGATGCATTCCTGTAGTACAAGTTGAGGCTTTAGCACCACAACAAGGTAGTTTTAATTTTAATAACTTATATAAAAGTATACTAAAAACCATGAATGAGGTATTGCTAAATTCTAAAATATCGTATAGTGATATAACAAGTGTTGATTCACTTGGACAAAGCATTACTTTATCAAAGGTACAAAAGGCTGAATATCATGAGGTGCTACAAAATGCATTAAGATATAGAGATGTAATGGCTTTAATAATTAATGAAGCACACCATATGTTAAGAATATCAGGCAGTAAAAAATTCAACTGGTCAATAGATTTATTAAAATCACTAACGAATGAAAGCCAAACGCCCATTGTTTTAGTTGGGACTTATGCACTAGCTTCGTACTTAGTAGATTTTGAAAGTGTGATAACTGATCAAATAAATCAAAGGGCTAGAATAATAAATTTTCCTCGATATAGACAAGATGTAGTAGAAGAGGTAGATGTTTTTTTAAAAACTGCAAAGAAGCTTTTGCTAAATATGCCCCTTGAGAAAACATCAGAACATCTTATAGATAAGGACTGGAGATATTTTTACAAGTATTCTTTAGGTTGCATTGGAACGTTAAAAAATTGGCTTATGCGGGCCTATTCAGTTGCTTTAGATTCTCAATCAAAAACTCTAAAAAAAGAACATTTAGATCAAACAAAGATTACAGGCTTAAGGAGTTCGGGAATGCTTAATAGCATTATTGAAGGTGAAAGAACTATGGAAAGTATACTTTCAGAAGGGGACATAAGTATAAAATTAGGTTTTGGTAAAACAAAGGAGAAAACTGAAAACAGTACAGACACCCAAACTAATAAAACAACAAAGCCATTCGAGAGAAAATCTAAAAGGGATGCAGTAAGATAAATATATAAAAAAGATAGAAACAAGAGAAACAAGGGGGAATTTATTTGGATTTATTTTCATATAACGAGATAAGTTCTTTATATCATGTTAAACCAATAGGTATAGGAACGGCTAATGTCGAGAGCCTTTCAGGATATATGAAAAGGTTAGCAGAAGCGTATATGGTTTCAGTTGGAATTTTAATAAGAAAAGTGATAATTCCTAATATAAATAGGGATTATTTAAGAGTAGATGATTTTGCAGGAAATTATAGCAATAACATAAATACGCTATCATCAGACATATCAAAAGCTGTGGTTAAAATTCTTGAAACAAGAACATATAATGACAATCTTATATTTTTAACTATGGGTATATGGAGAGATTTTTTGCATCCTAGAAAAATGTTTCGAGAATATCATGCATGGTGTCCAATTTGTTACGAAGAAAGATTACAGAGAGGGGCACCTATATATGAAGAATTAATATGGAACTTTAATGATGTAGAAACATGCATAAAGCATCAAGTAAAATTAGTGCAGATTTGTCCTTATTGTAACTGTCGGATGAAAATATTAAGTTCCTTATCACGAGTGGGATATTGTGATAAGTGTAATTCTTGGTTAGGCTTAAAAAGCTACAAGAGTGATATAGTTACGGAAGAAACAAAAGAATGGGATAACTGGGTTTATAAAAATGTTGGACAGCTACTTTCAGACGCGCCAACTTTTTGTTTTAAAAAAAATGATCAATTTAGAGATAATTTAAATGAGTTTCTTAAAGTTAAATATGTATCCCAATACAAACTTGCACGAGTATTAAAGATTTCTAAAAGTGTAATTCAAGGATGGATTGCTGGCAATAAACCAACTCTATCAAGCATATTGAAACTATCCTATATATCAGGGTATTCAGTAAGAGAATTGCTTACAGAAGATATTAAACCTTTAGGACAAGTTTTTAAAAAGAAAATTGTGCGAAAAGACAATATCAAGAACAACATTGATAAAGAAAAGATTAAAATTGAATTACATAAAGCAATTGAATTAAATAATGGTCTGTCTTTATCAAAGTTTTGTCAACATAATGGTATAGTACCAAGAACAGTAAAAAAACATTTTCCTAAAGAGACAAAAAAATTACTAGATAATTATAATGAATATAAAAAGAACTGCAAAATAGAAAGACATAATTTTATAATTAGCACAATGCATAATCTTCACAATAGAGGTATATATCCAGGAAGAAAAGCATTAATAAAAGAAACTGGTAAAAACCTTGTATTAAGTAGTCAAGATAGAGAAATATGGACAAGAACATTAAAAGTATTAGGCTATAATATTAGATATTATAATAAGATATAATTGCACGGAAATTAGTGATTAAGTATACAGAAAATTTTTAAACCAAAAACAAAATCCTTATTACATTTATAGTAATGTGGATTTATAATTTTGTTATATAATATGGTAAAATATTGATGTGTTAGATAATTTATCTTATAATGATGTTTAATTTCATTGTGTTACTCGTTATTGTTTTGTAAAATATAATTAAGAAAAGTATGGACAATTTCTAGAGATGTCAAAAGTCTCTGGATTATAGATATAGAAAAAAGAAATGAATACAGGAGGACACCCCGTGCCAACATTAAACTGGATAGGAAAAGAAAAGGTAATTAATCATCATTTAGATGTACCATATAGAGTGTTAGACCGTAAATACAGTTTTGATGAAAACGGACAACATAAAGAGGATAATGTTAGTGAAAATAAGATTATTCGTGGTGACAATTTGGAGGCATTAAAAGCACTTTTACCACAGTACGAAGGTAAAGTTAAGTGTATTTACATAGACCCACCATATAATACAGGCGAAGAAAAATGGATATATAATGATAATGTAAATGACTATAAATTAAAAAAATGGCTTGGTGAAGTTGTGGGAAAAGAAGGAGAAGATTTATCAAGACATGATAAGTGGCTTTGTATGATGTATCCACGTTTAAAATTATTACATAAATTATTAGATAAAATAAATGGTGTTATTTTTATTTCGATAGATGAAAATGAATTTGCTAATCTAAAACTTATTTGTAATGAAATCTTTGGTAGTAATAAACATATTGCAACGATAGCTTGGCAAAAAAGATATTCACGAGAAAATAGAGAAGCAATTGGAGACGCTCATGAGTATATTTTAATCTATGCTATGGATAAAAAACAATTTAAGGAAAATAGACATTTAGTACCTATGAATGAAAAACAAGCAAAAGTATACAAAAATTCTAATAATGATCCTAAAGGAAGATGGAGACCAATACCTATGACTGCACAAGCAGGACATGCTACAAAAGATCAGTTCTATCCAATTGTAGCACCAAAAGGAGAGATTCATTATCCTCCTGAAGGTAGATGTTGGAGTATGATGGAAGATACATTTAATGAGCTTCTTTCACAAGGCAGAATTTATTTTGGTAAAAACGAAAATTCGCAGCCAAATGTTATTAGATACTTGTCAGAAGTTGATGGGGTTGTTCCTTGGACATGGTGGCCCCACGAAGAAGTTGGACATACAGATGGTGCAAAAAAAGAAATCTACTCAATTCTAGGAAAAAAAGTTGCTTTTGATACTCCAAAGCCAGTTACATTAATAATGAGAATTATTCAAATGATAACTGATAAAAATGATATTATACTTGACAGTTTTGCTGGAACAGGTACAACCGCACATGCAGTTTTGAATATTAACAAAGCAGATGAAGGCAATCGCAAATTTATATTAGTTGAAATGGAAGATTATGTTGAAAGCATAACTGCTGAACGTGTAAAACGCATTATTAACGGTTCTAGTGATTTTGAAGGTACTGGTGGGAGTTTCAGCTTTTATGATTTAGGAGAACCACTTTTAACTGAAAATCAAAATTTGAACGAAAATATTTCTGTTGATAAAATTAGAGAATATATTTATTTTATGGAAACTAAGGCAATCTTACCGAGAAATAATGAGAAATATTATCTTGATACATATAACAATACAGCATACTATTTCTTTTATGAAAAAGATAAAGTTACAACTTTAAATTATGAATTTTTAAAGACAATTAAAGTTACAGCAGAAAATTATGTTATTTATTCAGATATTTGTTCTTTAAGTGAAGATGAACTATTAAAATATCATATCACGTTTAAAAAAATTCCACGTGATATAGCTAGACTGTAGGTGGTGACAAAATGGAGTTAAAAAAATATCAAAAACAAGTACTAAAAGACCTTACAGATTATCTAAGAGTTTTAAATGAGACTTATGATTTAAACACGTCCTACATTAAGTACTGGGAAAATAAAGATGTTAAGGTTGGTTTGGGGGGGTTACCTAACTATAAAGATACAATAAGTAGAACACCAAATATTTGCTTTAAAGTGCCAACAGGTGGAGGAAAAACATTTATTGCGTCTGCATCGCTAAAGCTTTTTTTTGATCATATGTCGTTATCGAAATCAAAGGTTGTTGCTTGGCTTGTTCCATCAAATGCAATACTAGAACAAACAATTCGCACTTTGAGCGATGTAACTCACCCTTATAGACAAAAAATTGAGTTGGATTTTAACGGCAGAGTTGAGGTGTTGGCTAAAGAGCAACTACTAAATGGGCAAAGCTTTAATCCTACTTCTATAAAGGAACAACTTACTATTTGTGTTCTTAGTTACGATTCTATCCGTAGTAATAAAAAAGAGGGTAGAAAAGTCTACCAGCAAAATAGCCAATTGGCACCGTTTGAAGTATTTTATAAAACTCCTGAAACTTTGATTGAAAATGTAGACAATACGGCACTAATTCAAGTTTTAAATCAGTTATCGCCTATTGTGGTTGTTGATGAAAGCCATAATGCGGAATCTGATTTAAGTGTTGAAATGATTAAGAATCTTAATCCATCATTTGTGCTTGATTTGACTGCGACACCGAAAAAGAATAGTAATATTATTTCTTATGTTGATGCTAGAGAACTAAAAAAAGAGAATATGGTCAAATTACCTGTTGTCGTGTATAACCGTAATAGCAAGCAAGATGTTGTATCAGATGCAATACATCTTCGCGAAAATCTTGAAAAACAAGCCCTAGAGAAAGAAGTACAAACAGGAACATATATACGCCCAATTGTTCTTTTTCAAGCTCAGCCAAAAGGAAAAGAGGATAATGCAACTTTTGAAAAGTTAAAGGAAGAATTAATTGGACTTGGGATACCAAAAGAACAAATAGCTATAAAAACATCAAATATAAATGAAATTAAAGGTACTGACTTAATAAGTAGAGATTGCGAAGTAAGATATATTATCACGGTAAATGCTTTAAAGGAAGGTTGGGACTGTTCTTTCGCATATATTCTCGCTACACTTGCCAATAAAACTTCAAAAGTTGATGTGGAGCAAATTTTAGGTCGTGTATTGCGGTTACCATATGCAACAAAACATAAAAGCTCTGCTCTTAATTTGGCATACGTTTTAACCTGCTCAAATGATTTTAGAGATACACTTGAGAATATCGTAAAGGGTTTAAATAAAGCAGGATTTAGTAAAAAAGATTGTAGAATTGGTGAAATCGTAGGAAGTGAGATAGAACAACCACAATATGCTCAAGAAGAACAATTATCTATAAAAGAAAGTAATGTGAAAGAAGAATTCTTGGACATTGATTTTAATATAGTTAAAGAAAATATCGAAACTTTAAAAGACAAAATTAATAAAGATAATATTTCTGAAATGATAGAAATTGCTATAAAACAAAATGAAGAGTATGAAAGTAAGATAAAAAAATTTGAAGCAGAAGGTTTTTTTGGAGGTGAGATTGGTGGATTTATGAATCAGTATAAAATGAATGAGCAGTATAAAAATTCAATGAATATTCTTCCGCAGTTTGTCCATAAGGAAGCGGTGCCTCTATTGGGAATAGCTGAATCTGTTTTGCTTACAAAAGAGTATTTGAATGATGGGTTCACACTTGCTGATAAGGACGCACAAATTAATCTTCAACTATCGACTAATGATGTATATAAAGTTGATATTTCTGTAAACGGTGAAGCTGTTCCTAAATATCAAAAAGCAACGGAAAAAGAAAGTAAATATTTCAAAGAATATTTTGACACATTGCCAAGTGAAAGTAAAATTAAAATATGTAAAGACATGTTATATCAACAGCTTAATAAATCTGATAGCACGGTTTCGATGGATTTGCGTAACTATATAGATAGAATTGTAGATAATATGACAAAAGATGAATTAGCTGTGCTTGAAACATCTATTACTACCTATTCAAGAAAGATAAAAGAAAAAATCGATCAATTACAACTTGAATATAGAGAAAAACAATTCAAAAAGATGATCGATACAGGCGAAATTATATGTGAGCCGTATTATAGTTTGCCTATGGTTATTTGTCCTGTTAATAGTATTGATTCTATTCCTAATTCATTATATGAAGCAGAAGGCGATATAAATGATTTTGAACATCAAGTTATTACGGAAATTTCAGGTCTTGAAAATATTTTGTGGTGGCATAGAATCATTGATCGCAAAGGTTTTTGTTTAAATGGCTTTATCAATCATTATGCTGACTTTATGATTATGACTAAAAATGGTACACTCGTTATAATAGAGACAAAAGGAGATTATCTTGATAATACAGACAGTAAGCAAAAATTGTTGCTGGGCAAACTATGGCAGGCAAATGCAGGTAATGGCTATAAGTATTTTATGGTATTTAATAATAAAGACTTAAAACTTGACGGAGCTTATGTATTAGATGAATTTATAGGCGTGATAAAGAAGTTATAGAGAAATATACATTTTGTGAAGTTGAAAAATATAATTAATAGTCTGGTCTTAAGTAGGGTGAAGTGGTAAAGCTTAATCCTTAACATTGTTTTGAATTCAAGGAAAATTTATAGTTCTTTTTTGAATTGAAGGAAAAATTATGATTCCAAATGCAAAAAAGTTATCCTCCTAAAAGATTGATTTTAGGAGGATTTTTTGAAAAGTTATGGTTCCAAAAGAAGAAAACTTATAAGAATTGCCACAGACGCAGAGGGAGCAAGGAGGGAGAGCATCTCCCTCGTTAAGAGACTGATGTTGTCAGTCGGAGTTCCTCTTCAGGGGTGACAGGCAGAATACTTTCTGCCGCCAAGAGGGGACAGAGTCCCCTATGGAGAGCGCCAGCGACAGGAGGTTGTTCGAATCATCTCGGGAGTGCCAGAAGCAATCCTCGTTTTCCTTGGATTTTCAAGGAAGATGAGGATTTTTGTGTTCAAGAGAACTTGCAGTTGATTACGAGTAGTTATAGATTCCGTCCTTGTGACTGCCTGGGGGTGACAGGCAGAATACTTTCTGCGGCCAAGAGACTTAAATGGGCAGAGCCCGGGGACATTCCTCAAAGAAATTCACCGTCTTGTAGAGGTGTGTCCCATTTCCTTATAAGAGCGCCAGCGACAGGAGGTTGTTCGAATCATCTTGAAGCCCTAGCTCAAATCTCTGATTTGATGTGCAGGTCTCATGCAACACGAAAAGTGGAACTCTCCAATCTTTGATTGGAAAGAGTTGCCATTCGCAACGAAACAGAAATTTTAGATTTCGTTGTTGAGACTGTGTAAATCTTAGATTTCGTCTTCGTGACTGCCTAGAGTGCCAAAAGCAAAAACCCTTAGTTTTCACTGGAGGTTCTTGCTTTTTTAAGAGATAAATGAAACCCAGAACTACCTCAAATTCTTAGCAAACTCTCTAAGTTTTAACTCTTTTTCATCTATGGGAGCAGGGAGAGTAATATGGTGAGATTGTTTCTTTCCTTCATGATCAACACAGACAAATGAAACATAACCATCTGTTAAAACAAGGTTTTCGTTATTTCTTGTAGAATAAGTATAAACAGTCAAGCTTGTTCTTCCAGCATAAACTACTTTAGATTGAAGAAATAGCAGATTGCCTCTTTCGATAGGTTGTGGAAATTCCATGCCATGAATTTTAATACAGACAATATTCCCAGGATCACCATATAGAGCTGCTGCGGCGATAAAAGAAGCTTCTACAAACCATTCAGCCATTCTACCTGCAAAGAGGGTTCCGTGGTGGTTCAGGTCTTCCGATTTAATTAGATGTGTACAAACATATTCTTTCATGGTATTCCTCTCTTTTTTAATAATAAAACTAAGATAAAACAATTATAACATACATATTTATGATGATTTAATGAACAAATCAAAAAGTTTAGATGATAAAAAATCTAGATAACAGGAAAAGTTTACGCTGTATACAGAGAAATCTGTAAACGATATAATAGAAATATCTTATAATTCTATTACTTATATAAAAAGGGCTGATTACATGATAGAGAATCTCAAAGATTTTGTAGAAGAACTGGCATCGATAAAGGTAACACCGAACGTATATAATCAGTATTCATATGGACACCAAGAAAATTATATAAGAAGAGATAATCTCTTAACTTATTTAATTCAAATGTATAAATTAAAGCCAAGAGTTATACTTGTAGGTGAAGCGCCTGGATACAGAGGGTGTCGTCTTACAGGAGTTCCCTTTACAAGTGAACATTTACTTATGAATAATATGGAGGGACTCTACCTATTTGGCAAGGAAAATGGATATAGACTAGTCTTAGAGAAGGAAAAGAACCTTAAAGAAGCAACGGCTACTATCATATGGAGTACCCTTATAGAACACGATATATTGCCACTATCCTGGAATGCTTTTCCCTTTCATCCCTATAGAAAAGGTAATAAAGAAAGTAATAGAACGCCTCTGAAAAAAGAGCTTCTATTAGGTGGCAAGCCTCTTCATAAATTAATTAAAATGTTTAATATTGAAACAGTTATTGCGGTCGGAAATAAAGCTGAAGAGAGTCTTCATAATCTTGGTTTAAGTTGTAAGAAAGTAAGGCATCCTGCTCAGGGTGGAAAAAATGAATTTGTTAAGGGTATAAAAGAGATTAAAGAAGGGCTTTTAAGTCAATAGTGTTCATTGAATATGAGGAGACTTAATATGAAATAGTGCAAACAGGATTTCATTTTAGCGGTATTAGTGATAGGTCTTGCTTAATAAAGCTGGAATGACACCAAGCATGTCACGAGTAGGAAAATGTATTGATAACAGACCGATGGAAGGGTTCTTTGGAATATTAAAATCAGAAATGTTTTATGGTAAAACTTTCAATCGTTAGAAGAATATATAAAGTTCTACAATGAAAAGAGATTTCAAAAAAGGCTAAAGTGCTTAGCTCCGATGGAATATCGAAACCAAGCACTCTTAATTGCATGATATTTAATTAATTCACCTGTCTACTTGACATGGGTCAGTTCATATCCTCGGTTTTCCTATTTGAATTAAGTATAATCAAAAGTGATTTATAAAACCGTTACCCTCTCAAATGAATATTTCTCAAATTCTTTATCATTAATAATTCTTTCAAGGATTTCCACCAACCGATATACTTCTTCATAAGAAACGTATAAAGCAACCGGCGCTAAACGAATAACATTTGGTTCACGATAGTCAGGAATCACCTTATTATCACGTAGAGCTAGGCTTATTCGATAGGCTTCATGATGCTCCAAACAAATATGTCCACCCCGACGTTGATCTTCTCGGGGATTGCCAATAGAATAACCATACTTAGATAATTTGTTATCGATTAAGTACATTAGATATGCTGTAATATGCAATGATTTAGCACGAATTTTTTCTATTCCAACCTCATTAAAGATATTTAGAACGCCATCTAAGGGTGCCATTGAAAATATGTTATGAGTTCCTAGTAGCCATCCATTTGCATCCTTATCTTGATCAAAATCATGATTCATTAGAAATTGGCTTTCATCCTTATTTCCAAACCATCCTTTAAGACCTGCACTCATACCAAAGTGCTTTCTATTTATATACATACCAGCTGTAGCCCCTGGTCCAGAATTTAAATATTTATATGAACACCACACAGCAAAATCAGGATCAATGCTTTTAAAGTCATGAGGGACACAACCAATTGAATGAGCTAAGTCCCATCCTATTATAATGCCACGCTTATGAGCCTCCTTAGTAATCAGCTCCATATTTATAAGTTGCGAGCTACGATATAAAACCGATGGTAATAGTATCAATGCTACATCTTCATCCATTTTGGATATAATATCTTCTTCCGAAAGGGTAAGGCCATCCTTGCTTTTGACTTTGACTAATACATCTTCTGCCTTATAACCTTTAAGGTCGATCATACTCTTAGTTGCATAAATATCTGTAGGAAAATTTAATTCATCAACAAGGATTTTATATTTATTCTCTGTTGGCGCATAGAAAGTAGCGATTCCCTGATGGATATTAGTTGTGATACTTCCCATTATGATGATTTCATCTGCATCTGCATTAATAAGATATTTTAGTTTTTCTGCAATATTTTTAGAAAAGTTAAAATAGCGACCGTTTTCAGCACCCCAGATTTTTATTGCTTCTTGTCGCCAGATATTAAAAACATTTAATAAGGCTTCCTCAGCATCCTTAGAGCTTAATCCTAATGAGTTTCCATCCATATAGATTTCGCCTTCATTTAGATAAAAACGGTCTCGAACATAATGGAGTGAATCTGATTTATCCAATTCTTTAGCAAAGGCTAACCCATCTTTAAAGACATATCCCATTGCATATACCTCCTTATAGTAACATTCATAAATCTATCTTTTTAAGTTATTTATTGATTATTATTTTAATATAAAAATTATAAAATTGATAGATGTCACTTTGGAGATAATGGTAATAGCGATAGTAATAACAGACTAATTAAAACCGTAGGCGATATTGAAATAACTTTAATTGTACATGGAGAAGCAATAAAAAGTATATAATAAAACTTGATTCGACAGAATGGCATTTTTATTCTAAAATATAATAGTATTTAGATAAAACTCTAATAAAAAGGAGACGTAAATGTGAGACGATTCTTTTTAGGAAAAGCAATTGGTACGATTATCGTTTTTGGGATTTTAGGCATCTATTTATTGTTGAGATATTTGCTACAGCTTTTTTAGAATCAGATAATTAGTACCCATAAATATAAAAAAAATAGGGATTCCAATGGAGGGATTATAATGAATCAAGTCTATGCACCGGGTTGTGCGCTTATGATCTATAAACCTAAGCTGGCAAAGAAAATGTTGAAGTTTTTAAATGAGAATTTAAATGTCATGCCTGAGCACTTAATTTGTTGTAAACATGAGCCTAATCTCGAAAGCCATACGAAGGTAATAAATACCTGTGCAGGTTGTGACAGAAGGTATAGAGAACTTTATGAGGGAATATCTACAATCTCTCTATGGGAAATAATAGCTGACAGTAAAACTTTTCCGTTTCCTAACTACAAGGGCATGGAAATGACCATTCATGATGCTTGTCCGACACGTACGGAAGAAAGAGTGCATTTTGCAATTAGAAGACTTCTTGAAAAGATGAATATAAAGTGGATAGAACCCAAAAATACAGGCACAAAGGCCATCTGCTGTGGGGATAGTTTTTATGGTGTTTTGCCAGTAGAGCAAGTCAAAGAGCAGATGAAGAAACGTGGGGATGAAATGCCGTGCAATGATGTAGTGGTATACTGTGTTTCCTGTATTAAATCCATGCACATCGGAGGGAAAAAGCCGCGCTATATCATAGATCTTCTTTTTGGAGAGGATACTGAGATTGGTACATTTGAGCCGGATTTATGGCATGATGAATTGCAAAGATTCATTGATGCGCACTAATAATAAAGGGCGCTAATGGAGCGGAGCTTTTTAGAAGGATTCAATCACAAATTATTTTCAAATAAGACTTGACATTTTCATGAGATAATTTATAATCATTTATAGACCGACCGTCGGTAGAGAGGAGCATGGTATGAAATCAGTCAAAGAAGGTGAAGTACGAAAAAAAGAGATTCTGGTTGTAGCGCGAGAATTATTCATCACGAAAGGGTATGAACAAACTTCTGTTAACGACATTTTAAAGATTGTAGATATAGCCAAAGGCACCTTTTACTATTATTTTGCTTCCAAGGAAGAAGTACTGGAGGCAATCATTCTTGATATCGTTGAGGAGGGAGCAAGGAGGGCAGAGATGATTCTAAAGGATAAATCCATTCCATTGGTAAATCGTATTATGATGGCGATAATGGCACAGGCTCCGGAATTCGAGGGATCCGATGAGATAAAGGAAGAAATTCATAAAGTTGAGAATGTAAAACTGGAACAGTTATATTTAAGGGCAATGCTCAAGCGTATGACACCGGTTTTAAATGAAACTGTTTTAGAAGGTATTGATCAGGATATTTTCCATATGGCGTATCCCACGGAATGCATAGAATCCATTTTGCTCTTGGGCCATATGATGTTTGATTGCGATGTTTTCGAGTGGGAAAAGGAAGATTACCCAAAGAAAATACAGGCATTTTTGAGTAATGCAGAAAAAATGCTGGGGACAAAAGAAGGGGAACTTAAAAGCTTTTTACAGATGTTCGGGCAGATGTCATAGAGGGCAGGGCATCTATAAAAACTTTTTTTTACTAACTAACCGACCGAGGGTCGTTAGAATGATAATGGAATGAAATGAAATATTTACAGTTAAAGTTTTAAATATAATATAGATTTTTTTAAGGTTTAGGGAGGATATCGATGAATCAATGGGACGAAATACAAAACACTGAAATAAAAAGTCGGAAAAAGGCAATGAAGAAGTTTATGATACTGTTGGCCGGCCAGCTGATATCAAGTATCGGCAGCGGATTAACCGCCTTTGGCCTTGTTATCTATGTACTGTCATTGACAGGATCTGTTACAGCTACTGCTATTGTTAGCATTTGCGCATTCCTGCCATCCATTCTTTTGGCTCCTGTGGGTGGTGTCTTGGCCGATCATTATGACAGAAGGGTGATGATGATTCTCGGGGAAATGTTTTCCGGCTTTGGATTAGTCATATGCTTGGTCACCATTATGAGTGCAAATCCTTCACTTGTGTTAATCTGCGTTGGGGTAGGTGTCAGTTCCTTGTTTACGGCTTTGATGGAACCGGCATTTAAGGCGACCATTACGGATTTATTATGGGAAGAAGATTTTGCTAAGGCGGGTGGAATGGTTCAAATCGCAAACAATGCCAAACTATTAATTTCCCCAGCTATTGCAGGAGTATTGTTACAGATTACGACTGTAAGTACCCTGATAATCATCGATATGCTTACTTTTTTTATAACGGCATTTATTATAGTGGCTGTAAAGAAAGGCATGGTTACAAAACTCAAGGAAAATGCTGGTTTGAGCTTTCTCAAGGAAATAAAGGAAGGTATTGCAGCATTACGTGGGAAAAGCGGTATTGTAGCAATGATTGTGGTTATGACAATTGTGGTTTTCTGCCTTGGTTTCGTACAGATTTTAAGCAAGCCACTTATACTTGCTTTCGCAGGTGAAATAGAACTGGGTATTCTTGCGACAGTTAGTGCATGGGGCATGATGGCTGGAAGTATCATAATCAGCTCCATGGTGAAAGCAAAATCTTATGTGAGGATGCTTTCCATCGGATTGTTCGGTTGTGGCATTTTTTTTGCACTGATGGGCGTTAAGGAAAATCTGTTTTTGATTGCAACATTCGGATTTATGATGTTTGCATTTATGCCGGCTGTTCAGATTGGTGCGGAAGTCTTGATACGTAATAATCTTTCCAATGAAGTACAGGGTCGAGCTTTTGGGTTGATAAGTTTTATTACTCAGATGGGTTACGTCTTTGCTTATGTTTTGTCAGGAGTTCTTTCGGATTATGTTTTTGAGCCGTTTATGTCTGGTAACAGTTTGTTCGCCATAAAAATAGGGGAAGTAATCGGTACCGGACCAGGGAGAGGAATTGCACTGCTGATATTGGTTGCAGGCATGACACTGGCAACTGTAGGAATCGTTGTTTTTAGACTGAAAAGTGTAAAAACATTAGAGGGAGGAATAATTTAGAATGAAATTATTACAAAATCTTGTCTGGAAGGACTTTAAGAGAAACAAGGTCATCACAACTGTTTTGGCGGTATTTCTGGTTCTTTCGGCTCTTTTTATGGCAGGCGGCTTAAGGGTGACAGGTACAATGATATCTTCGCTTAACGGGTTAAATGAACTGGCTGTGCCGCCCCAATACATGATCATGCATAAGGGAACCTATGATGAGGGAGCCTTTGAAAATTTTGTGAAAACCCATGATTATATTAAAGATTCGCTAATAGTCAAGATGCTTGATATTAGCAATGCAAATATTATTTATCAGGGTGAAACCATGGAAAAGTGTCTCATGGATAACGGTTTCGTTATTCAGAATAAAGGATTTGATTTTCTCCTTAATATGGATAATGAAATTGCTGTTGTTCAGGAGGGAGAAATCGGGGTTCCTGTTTATTATGGTGAGGAGCTTGGTATTCAGGTGGGAGATGTCATCACATTGCATGAAGGCGATTATCGTAAGGAGTTGACTGTATCAACAATCATTCGTGATTCAACGATGAACGCAGCACTTACATCTTCAAAGCGTTTCCTAATTAGTCAGGCAGATCTTGATGAAATAAGTCTTCACATGGGAGAATGGGAATACTGTTTTGAATTCCTATTAGGGGAGGGTACATCTACGTCGGTATTGGAGAAGGATTATATGGATGCGGGCATGCCTAGAAACGGGGTTGCTGTAACAGGCAGCCTTCTTTCCATGCTGAATAATCTTTCTTATGGACTGGTAGCATTTATAATCATCGCCATCAGTATTCTCTTAATAATGATAGCAATCTTGTGTTTATCTTATATTATTCGGGCAACCATGGCAGAAGAGAATTACACTATCGGGGAAATGAAAGCCATTGGATTTTCAGGAAAAGCGATTGCGGAATTATATCAGATGAAATATGTAATGCTTGTGCTAGTAGCGGGTGCCATAGGTTATCTGGCAGCCATTCCCTTTGGAGATTTCTTTTCATCTTCGGTTATTAAGTACTGCGGATATGGTACGGTTGAGTGGATGAAATGGGTATTTCCTTTCATCGGAGTTATTCTACTTAGTCTGATCGTAATGATGAGATGCCGCAGAATCATTCGCAAGAATTTAAAAAGTACTGTTATGGAACTGATGCGTGGAGAAGAGAAGATAAAAAAAGAAGGGCACTATTCTTTACCTTCTTCAGGGCTAAAAAATCGCAATCTCACCATAGCAATGGGTGAATTTAAATGTAAATGGAAGGAATATTTCGTTATCTTTTTCGTATTTATATTTTCATCATTTTTAATTCTACTTCCCATGAATATGAAGAATACCATTGAAAACCCATCTTTTATTTCTTATATGGGTGTAGGAGAATGTGATATTCGTATTGATATCCAGTACAGTGAGAAACTGGCGGAACAAAAAGATGCGGCTATTTCATATCTGGAGAATGATTCGGAAATTGAAAAGTATGCAATTTATCAAAATGGTTACGTACAGTTACAGAATGCGGAGGGAGAATGGGAATACATTCGAGTGGTAAGTGGTGATGAATCTATTTTTCCATTGGCCTATCTTGAGGGAAGGGCACCGGATGACAGTAAAGAAATGGCACTCTCTTATCTGAATGCCACCGAATTAGGAAAAGAAGTTGGCGATTCCCTGGCGGTTATTTATCAGGGGGAAGAACTTTTGTTTAACGTCTCCGGGATTTATCAGGATATTACTTACGGTGGCAAGACTGCCAAAGCAGCCATTGACTTTGATGAAAAAGATGTGGAGGTCTATATAATTTATTTGGATGTCAGTGACGGTGTCACTATACAGGAAAAGACGGGTGAACTTCGAAGTATTTTGACAGATAGTAAAATAACCCCCATCAGTGAGTTCATTTCCCAGACCCTTGGGGGTATTACGGATAACATGGGCCTGGTTGAAGGTGCAGCCATCTTGATTTCATTGCTGTTAATCATGCTTATTACCGTGATGATTTTGCAGCTTATCACAGCGAGGGAACACAGTGCAATCGCAATCAAGAAAGCAATTGGTTTTTCAAACCGAGATATCAGAATACAGTTTGGAATACGGATTCTTATGATTCAATTCGTGGCAATCGTTGTGGGAACCATCCTCGCAAACTCTTTGGGAGAAGAAATTTTCGGATGGATGCTTTCATCTATGGGCGCAACAAAAATAACCATGTTAGTTGACCCGGTTAAGGCCTACCTGCTTTGCCCTGCAGCGCAACTACTTGTAGTCTTTTTCACAGTGATTGTGGCAACCAATGTTGTCAGAAAATATCATATCAGAGATCAAATAATGGAATAAGGAGTCGAGCCATGATTAGAGTTGAACAAATAAGTAAATCTTTTAAAGATACTAAAGTTTTGAATAATATATCTTTTGAAATAAAAAAAGGAGACTTCGTTGCAGTTATGGGACCTTCTGGTTCTGGTAAGTCAACGCTTCTCTACAGTATCAGCGGTATGGATAGCATTAATGACGGAAGCGTATTGTTTGAAGGAATAAACATATCCCAAATGCAGGAAGATGAGTTATCCGGATTCCGGTTAAACAAAATGGGATTTGTATTTCAGAATGCGCAGTTGTTAAAGAATCTTTCTATCTTTGATAATATTATATTACCCGGTCTTGTAGCCAAAAAAGAATTGGCGGAGGACATAAGGAAACGTGCATGGTCATTGATGAAGCGAATGGAAATTGAAGGAATCGAAGAGCGTGATATCCGGGAAGTTTCCGGCGGACAGTTACAACGGGCTTCCATTTGCCGTGCCATGATCAATAATCCAGAAATTCTGTTTTTGGATGAACCTACAGGAGCTCTGAATTCTGGAGCCACAGATCAGGTATTGGCAATTCTGGAAGATTTGAATCGCGATGGAATGACCATAATGACCGTTACCCATGATCCCCTTGTTGCCGCCAAAGCTAAGAAAGTAATCTATATCATTGACGGGCAGATTGCTGGTTGTAAGAAATTCTCAGTGGGTGCAGACCGACAAAGAGAACTGGACGAATGGTTAAAGGGATTCCAATCAAAGGCATAACATTACGAATAGCGACGGTGACTTTTTCACCAGTTGTTTCTTCGACTGTGTCTTTAAAGCATCGTCAAATAAATTTTTACATTCAGTATTTGATGGTTTTTCTTCAAAAATTTCATTCATTTTCATAATTGCTTATTGAAAACACATACAATATTTAATAAAATTAAAAAATTGAGAGGAAATTTATGTTATTTTGTCGTATAATACGATTATGTAACATAATTAGTAAATTGTTGCATATGTCCATGCTTTTATAGGACATTTAATAAAACTATATAGCTCCGAATGGGGGCTTTTATATTTGTATCAACTAATTATTAAGCCGATCTTGTGATTTTGTTTAAATAGATTAAATAATAAATGAACAAAAAAAGGAGGTAAATAGCCATATTTGTTACTACTCAGATTTTAATAGGGGTGAAGTTATGGAAAAGAGAAAAAATGAAAAAATGAATGTATTTAAGAATGCGAAAATAGGTTTAAAGGTAAAAATGCTTACAGGTATCATCATTGCTTTATTGATTAGTCCACCCATTGCAGTTTTTATTAATGGATGGATACAAAAAATAGATTTGATTAGCGGAAACTTATCTGTCTACATATCTACAGGAATTAATCTATTGGTTGTATCAGTCATTATAATGGTTGAACTTAATCTGTTTATATTAAAACCGCTGAATAGAATTAAAATAGTAGCAACGAAATTAGCAGAAGGGGACATAAATGTAGATATTTCTCAACAATCCTCCGATGAGGTAGGCGAGCTTATGCAAACATTGAAGCGGATGATTGATAATATCGCTGAGCAGGCAAGAAATGCTGAAAAAATAGCAGAAGGGGACCTTACTTTAAGCATAGAACCAAAATCAGATAAGGATGTATTGGCTCTAAGTATGAAAAAAGTCGTTCAGGAATTAAAAAATTTGGTAGAGGAATCCATCCTTCTATCAGATGCAGCCATTGAAGGGAATCTTGAGGTGCGTGGCGATACAGACAAACTTCAAGGTGGGTATAAAGATATTATTACTGGCATGAATAGAACCTTGGATGCAATTTTAGATCCATTGCAAATTGGAATAAGTTTCATTTCAGGTTTAGCTGCAGGAACCCAAATGGATTATATTCCAGACACAAATAAATATAATGGCCTTTATAAAGAGCTAATAATAAACTTGAATAGTGTTTTAGAGGCATTATTACTAATGTTAAATGAAGTAGGTGGCTTAACAAAAGCTTCCGTAGAAGGAGATTTATCTTATCGAGCAGATACTTCTAAGCTTAGAGGTGGATATGTTGATATTGTAGGAGGCATTAATGAAACATTAGATGCTGTTATTGAACCAGTACAAGAGGCATCAACGGTATTAGAAGAGATGACAAAAGGTAATTTAAGTGCAAGAGTGCAGGGAGAATATAGAGGGGATCATGCAAAAATCAAGAATGCCCTAAACTTTACAGGGGAGACCATAAAAGGATACATAAATGAGATTTCTAATAGCTTAGAAGACATGTCAGAAAAAGATTTTACAGGTGGCATAGAACGGGAATATATAGGAGACTTTATCAAGCTCAAAGATTCTATTAATAATATATTAGAGCAATTCAACACAGTTCTTTTAGAAATTAATGCTTCAGCAGAGCAAGTTGAATCCGGTGCGGATCAAGTGGCTTCTTCTAGCCAAGGATTGTCTCAAGGGTCCTCGGAGCAAGCGGGTTCTGTAGAAGAAATCGGTGCAACTATCACCCAAGTAACAGAACAAACTAAGAAGAATGCTGAAAACGCAACCAAGGCCAATGACTTATCGGTGAAAGCTAAAGCAGATGCAGAAAGTGGCAATAGGCAAATGGCAGAAATGCTAAACGCTATGAATGAAATAAAAGACTCCTCAAAAAATATTTCAAACATCATAAAAGTCATTGATGAAATTGCTTTTCAGACCAATATATTAGCATTAAATGCAGCCGTAGAAGCAGCCAGAGCAGGAGAACACGGGAAAGGCTTTGCCGTGGTAGCAGAAGAAGTGAGAAACCTTGCGGCAAGGAGTGCTGAAGCAGCAAAAGAGACAACGGAATTGATTGATAATTCTATCAATAAGGTGGATGAAGGTTATAAAATGGCCAATGATACAGCAGAAGCTTTAGGGCAGATTGTAACAGGTGTTACCAATGCAGAAGAAATTGTTGGGATGATAGCAGATGCCTCAAACGAGCAGGCCAAAGCAATAGGGGAAATCAATCAAGGCATCGAACAAATTTCCCAAGTAACCCAAAGCAATACCGCCACAGCAGAAGAAAGTGCATCTGCCAGTGAAGAAATGTCTGGACAAGCGCAGATGTTAAAAGCATTGATTCAGGAATTCCGACTTAGAGATACGGGCAAAAAATTATCTGGGAGCACCATTAGTAACAAAAAAATTCAAGCACCAAGAGCAAGTGAAAAGGCAGACATCGAAATATCTTTAGACGATGACAGCTTTGGAAAATACTAAAATTTACGGTCTACAATAAATCATTAAATATTTAAAATTATTTAAAGCCAAAGGTACCTCATATGAGAGTTCCGTTGGCTTTTTAAACTTAAATAATAAAACAGCAGAGATAAAAATTAAAGGAAATAAATACAACAAAATAGTATTAGTAAAAAAATGTAAAAAAAGAGGTAAAATGGAAAATGTTGTCGAAAATATACTATTGTAAAAATTTGTATTTACATTTTTTTTATGCCTAAATTTAAAAAAGGGGGTTTAGTTCAAAGGAAGGGAAAGACGCTTTTATACTAATAATCAAAAAATAATTATAGGAGGACTATATTCAATGAAATGGTTTATTAATCTTAAGATTTCAACCAAGCTCATAACAAGCTTCATTTTAGTAGCATGTTTAGCTGCAGCAGTAGGCGCAGTAGGATTTATTGGAATGTCAAATACTCAAAAGGCACAAGACGATATAGCGAGTGTTCGACTGCCAAGTGTAAAAGCTTTATTAACCATGAGCGAAGCACAAACAGCGGTACTTACAGGGGAAAGAGGGCTCGTTAACAGACGGATGATGGATCCTGAAATAAGAAATGTTCAATATCAGTATATAGAAGATGCATTTTCCAGAGCTGAAGAAGCATGGCGTATATATGAGCCACTTCCACAAACCCAAGATGAAGCAGTGATGTGGAAACAATTTGTTCCCCAATGGGAAGACTGGAAAGAAAAAAGTGCTATTGTTGTAGCATTATCCAAAGAAAAGGATCAATTACTACAAGGGAGCGTGTCATTAGAGGACACCAGAATAACTGCTATGGATCAGGAGATTTTTGATGCCTCTTTAGAGTCACAAAAGTTTTTTATAATAGCAGAAACGACTTTGAATCAACTGGTAGATGAAAATATGATAGAAGCTGAACGCCAAGATCAAGCGGCAGATGCTTCAAATGAAAAGATGACAATGATTCTAATAATTATTATTGCATTAGCAGTTATTCTTGCCATTGCTTTAGGACTATTTATTAGTAGAATCATTAACAAACCACTTATTCAATTGAAGAAAGCTTCAGATAAGTTAGCAATTGGAGATATTGATATATTTTTTGAAGGTGAAAGCAAAGATGAAATAGGTCAGCTTATGAAATCTTTTAATGAGATGACAGAAGGTATAAAACAACAAGCTCTGGTTGCTGAAGAAATTTCAAGGGGAAACTTTGAGGTTGATGTTACAGTAAGAAGTGAACATGATATTTTAAATAAAAGCATGAAGAATATGAATGAAAAAATCAAAAACATGCGCCAAGATATCAAGAACATAATCAAAAACATAGAAAATGGCCGATTTAACCTTGAAAGTAATGCAGAAGATTTTGATGGTGGATGGAAAGAAATCGTCTCGGGAATTTATCACGTTATTGGGTCATTTGTCAAATACTTTGATTCTCTACCTATTATTTTAATGACAGTTGATAAGGAATATTCCATAAATTATTTGAATAAAACAGGGACAGATATGTTTGGAACAGATCATGATGGTATTTTCGGCAAAAAGTGCTATAACTACTTTAAAACAGATGACTGTAAAACAGAAAAATGTATCTGTGAAAGGGCTATGGTAGACAAAAAAACATCCAGCGGTGATAACATATGCTATGCTGGAGATAATCCAATGTATATTTATTATTCGGGTATACCCATGATTGATGGTAATGGAGATATCACAGGGGTGCTGGAAATCGTATTGGATCAAACAAAAGTAAAACTGGCACAAATTGTAGCAGATAAACAAGCCAAATATCAAGAAATAGAAGTAAAAAAGCTTATTGATAATTTGGATCTTCTAGCTCAAGGAAACCTGAACATTAAAACATCCTTAGCCGATTCCGATGAGGATACTAAGGGAATAGCAAATAACTTTATGAAAATTAACGATAGCCTAGAAACAAGCACCAATGAAATTAAATCCTATGTGGATGAACTGTCTAATATATTATCGGACATGTCAGAAAAGGATTTCACCGGCGGCATAGAACGTGAATACCTAGGAGATTTCATCAAGCTTAAAGATTCCATTAACAATATTTTAGAACAATTCAATTCCGTACTTTCAGAAATTAATGCCTCTGCAGAGCAAGTTGAGTCCGGTGCTGACCAAGTAGCATCCTCAAGCCAAGGTCTGTCTCAAGGCTCCTCAGAGCAAGCAGGATCTGTAGAGGAAATCAGTGCAAGCATTACACAAGTAACAGAACAAACCAAAGAAAATGCTGTAAATGCCAATAAAGCCAATGATCTATCGGTTAAAGCCAAAACAGATGCACAAAATGGCAATGCCCAGATGGCTGAAATGCTCAAAGCGATGAATGAAATAAAAGAATCCTCAAAAAATATTTCAAACATCATAAAAGTCATAGATGAAATTGCATTCCAAACCAATATATTGGCCCTTAATGCTGCCGTAGAAGCAGCAAGAGCAGGAGAGCACGGCAAAGGCTTTGCAGTGGTAGCAGAAGAAGTAAGAAACCTTGCTGCAAGAAGTGCCAAAGCCGCAAAAGAGACAACAGAATTAATCGATAACTCCATCAACAAAGTAGACGAAGGCTACAAGATGGCCAATGATACGGCAGAAGCTTTAGGCCAGATCGTAACAGGCGTCACCAATGCAGTGGAAATCGTTAGCATGATTGCAGATGCCTCCAATGAACAAGCCAATGCAATAGGAGAAATCAATCAAGGAATTGAACAAATATCACAAGTGACCCAAAGCAATACAGCCACAGCAGAAGAGAGCGCATCCGCCAGTGAAGAAATGGCTGGACAAGCACAAATGCTCAAGAGTTTAATTCAAGAATTTAAATTACAAGAAACTGTGAAAAAGCTTCAAGGCAATACCGCTCAAGTTAAAAAGTTAAATAAACCTAAAAGTAATAGAAATGCAGATATCGAAATATCCCTTAATGATGACAGCTTCGGAAAATATTAGAAGGGATTGACAAGCAAGATATTACAAATAGCCGGTTTTACCAACAGAACAAAGTGAGGTGAAAAACATGACACAGTACCTAACATTCATTCTTGATGAAGAATATTATGGCATAGATATCTCAAGTGTCATAGAGATCATTGGCATACAGAAAATTACGCAACTTCCTCAACAACCAGATTATGTAAATGGGGTTATTAATCTCAGAGGGAGAATCATACCTGCTTTAGATGTTCGGACAAGATTTAATAAAAAGAGAATTGAATATGACGAACGAACCTGTATTATCGTAGTGGATGTAAAAGATACAATGGTAGGATTTATAGTAGATCGCGTAGACGAAGTTATGACCATATCAGATGAAAGTATTTCAGAACCTCCAAGGTTTAATGAAGACTTCAAAGGCAGATATGTCCAAGGCATTGCACGAGTTGAAGACAACATTATTATGTTGCTAGAAAGTGGATTGCTTTTATCAAGTCAGGAACTTCACGCAACAAAATCTTTACAAGATGTTGAAATGTTAGAATAAAAATAGTGGTATATAGAAAAAAGCTAAGAAAAATATTCTTAGCTTTTTCTATATATAAAATTTTTTAAGTCAACCCATGATGTTGAGTGTTGTTGATTAAAACTCATTAAAGTGATTTATATTCAATTAAGAGGGTAATAATAATGTACAGTATTTTATAATTAATATTTGTTGGAAAATCATTTTGCGATTTGCTAAAAGATAATAAAGAAAATAGTTAAAATTGAAAAAAGTCTATTTATAGAAAGAATTGTAATCGTAAAACTATTTAAATGAGGTGATAAATTTTGACAAAATATTTGTTAATTCGACAATAACTGGTAGATTGTTTCAATAGACTGATTTATAATACAATTAACTATTCTATATAGCGTTAACAAAATATAAGTCTAAATGAAAGGGCAAACCTCTTGAAAGGGAGAGACGCAAAACTATAGGGCCTTAAAGGGCAGCCAGTTTCCAAGTTAGATTTTTTCTTTTAGAAAGGAGGCGTATAATACTATAACTTTAGTCAGACAAAATATAAAATTGAAAGCAAGATGAGGAGGATTTATATGTCAATATTTCTTAATCGTAAAATTGCTACAAAGATGATTACCGGGTTTGTTTTGGTTGCGCTTATTGCTGCAGTTGTTGGGGTTATAGGCATACAAAACATGCATGTTATTGATGAAGCAGATACAGAGCTTTATGAATTAAATTTGGTTCCTATCGTTTATCTTGGGGAGATGACCCAGACGTTTCAGGAAATACGTAGTTATATGTACTATGCCATTCTTGCAGAAACCCCTGAAGCAAAAGCAGAGGCTCTTGATAGAATGATTGCGAGAAGGACTGTATTTAGTGAGGCCTATGAAGCTTTTGGGGCAATACCCATGACGGAAGATGAGCAGGCGAAATATAATGAACTTACTGAAGCGCGAAAAGACTATGCAGATGCTTATAACCAGGCCATGGAGTTCATTGAAGAAAACAGGATTTCAGAAGCCATTGCAATAGTAGGAGACGACGGCGCATATGGCATAGCCCTTAAGGCTGAACAGGACATTATTACTGAAATAGTAGAAATGAAAACAGAAAACGCACAAGCACAAGCAGAAAACAATACTGAAACAGCAAACTCAGCAACAACAATGATGATTATTATTATAGCCGCTGGAGTCATTGTCGCTATTCTTATAGGCATCTTCTTAAGTCGCATTATTGCAACGCCCATTAAGAAAGTAACCAATGCTGCCCAAAGACTTTCTTTAGGAGATATTAATGTCAATGTAGAATCCACAAGCAAAGATGAAATAGGATTACTGACCAACGCTTTCTCAGAAATGGTAGAAAACATCAAGGAGCAGGCAGAAAATGCCCAAAGAATTGCTGAAGGCGATTTATCCATAGAAATCGAAGAGAAATCGGATAAAGATGTTTTAGCACTAAGTATGAAGAAGGTAGTAGATTCTTTAAGAACATTAGAAGAAGAACAACAACAATTAATTGATGCGGTTGTTCATGGTAAACTGGATCATCGTGGGCAGACAGATAAGTTTAATGGTGCCTATAAAAATATAGTCAGTGGCATCAATCAGCTAGTTGGGTCTTTGGTTAACTATTTTGAAATAATACCCAATCCTATACAGTTTATGGATAAAGATTTGAATTTTCTGTATATGAACAAGACAGCCAGCAGTCTTCTGGGGAAATCAAAAGAAGAGCTTAAAGGAACCATGTGTGCAGATGCATGGAAGACCAGTAAGTGCTTGAAGGCAGATTGTCCTTGTGCTCGTTCAATGAAAGAAAATGAAGTTGTATTAGCCGATAATGATTGTGATATAGGTGGAAAGCATTATGACATCTACTGTACAGGAGCACCTATAAAAGATTTACAAGGTAATATCGTGGGATCCTTTGAATTTGTTATGGACCAATCAGATGTGAAACAAGCACAAAGAGTTGCACAAAAAGTATCTGATTATCAAGGAAAAGAAGTCGTAAAAATAAGAGAGCAGCTAGAGAAATTATCAGAAGGAGACTTAGATATTTCAGTTCAGATAGAAAACGGAGACATGGATACACAAGAAGCTCGAGCAGCATTAAACGAGATAGCAGATGCGGTTAACAAAACAGCTAAACAGCTAAAGGATATAATAAAAGAAATATCAATGGTTTTATCAGAAATGGCAGATAAAAATCTGGATATAGAAATAGAGACACAATACCTTGGTGAATTTGTACAGCTAAAAGATTCTATAAATTACATAATTGAATCTTTCAATGTAACCCTTGGTGAAATCAATGCTTCTGCAGAGCAAGTAGGGTCAGGAGCGAATCAGGTAGCTTCCTCGAGTCAAGACTTGTCCCAAGGTTCATCAGAGCAAGCAGGCTCCGTAGAAGAAATCAGTGCAAGCATTACACAAGTAGCAGAACAAACCAAAGAAAATGCACAGAATGCAACCAAAGCCAATGATTTATCTGGGAAAGCAAAAGAAGATGCGCAAAATGGCAATGCCCAGATGGCTGAAATGCTCAAAGCGATGAATGAAATAAAAGAATCCTCAAAGAATATTTCAAATATCATAAAAGTCATTGATGAAATTGCATTCCAAACCAATATATTAGCATTAAATGCTGCTGTAGAAGCGGCGAGAGCAGGAGAACACGGAAAAGGTTTTGCTGTGGTAGCAGAAGAAGTGAGAAACTTAGCAGCTCGAAGTGCTAAGGCAGCAAAAGAGACAACGGAATTAATCGATAATTCCATCAATAAGGTGGATGAAGGTTATAAAATGGCCAATGATACAGCAGAAGCTTTAGGCAAGATTGTAACAGGTGTTACCAATGCAGAAGAGATTGTTGGAATGATAGCAGATGCCTCTAACGAGCAAGCCAATGCAATAGGAGAAATCAATCAAGGAATTGAGCAGATTTCTCAGGTAACCCAAAGCAATACCGCCACAGCAGAAGAAAGTGCATCCGCTAGTGAAGAAATGTCTGGACAAGCTCAGATGCTGAAAGAATTAATTCAGGAATTTAGGCTCAGAGACACAGGCAAAAAATTATCTGGAAACACCATAAATAGCAAAAAGATACAAGGGCCAAGAGCCAATGGAAAGGCAGATATTAAAATATCTTTAGACGATGACAGCTTTGGAAAATACTAGTGAAATAGAATCTATAACTTCTATTAAATGCAACAAAGCGAGGTGAAAAAATGACTCAATATCTGACTTTTATTCTTGATGAAGAGCATTATGGAATCGCTATTTCTAATGTAATTGAGATTGTTGGTATGCAAAAGATTACCCAAATGCCACAACAGCCCGATTATGTAAATGGCGTTATTAATCTTCGAGGAAGAATCATACCAACCATAGATGTTCGAACAAGATTTAACAAGGAAAAAGCCGAATATGACGAACGTACTTGTATCATAGTAGTTGATGTTCAGGAAACCATGGTAGGCTTTATCGTGGATCGAGTAGATGAAGTGTTAACCATACAAGATGAAAACATATCCGAACCTCCAAGATTTAATCAGGATTTTAAGGGGCGATATGTTAAAGGAATTGCGAAAGTAGAGGATATTATTATCATGCTACTAGAGAGTGAACGATTGCTCTTGGAAAAAGAATTAAAAGAAGCAAGTTCCTTGAAAAACGAACAAGCTATAGTTTAAAACAAAAGGGGCCTCCATTGGAGGTCTCTTTTAAGTATGAAGGTAGCTTTTTACATATTACAAATAATATTTTGAGGCATTCATAGGTGACAAAAAATGATATAATTGGATAAAATAATGTGATTATAAAGGTGTTTTATATGGAAGCATATATTGCAAGGCAACCGATATTTGATCGAAAAATGAATGTATATGGATATGAACTCCTGTACAGGAAAGGTTTAAACAATTTCTATGAAGGCTTGGATGATGGTCAATCCACCTCGGAATTGATTCGAAATGCCTTTCTTGTCATGCAGTTTAATGAGCTAACAAATGGGACAAAAGCATTTATTAACTTTTCCAGAAAGCTCTTGGAGAACCAAACGCCTCTACTGTTACCAAAGGAGACAATTGTAGTTGAAATATTAGAAAGAGTAGAAGCAAATGAAGTGGTGATAGAATCCTGCAAAGAACTGAAAAGAAAGGGATATATATTAGCTTTAGATGATTTTGTCTTTAATGAAGCATTTTTACCTCTTATTGAATTAGCAGATATTATTAAAATTGAATTTAATGCGGTTCCCCAAAAAGAGCAGTTGAGATTAATAAAAAAGTATAAAGGGATAAAGTTTTTAGCAGAAAAAATTGAGACAAGAGAAGATTATGAAATCGCTTCAGAAATGGGATATGATTTCTTTCAAGGCTACTTTTTCAGCAAACCCGTTATTTTAGCCAGTAAGAAAATTGAAGTATTGAACAGTAATCTCATTAAAATGATAGAAGAGCTTAATCAAGAAGAACCCAATTATCAAAAAGTTGTTGAGATTATAGAAAGGGATTTAGGCCTTACCTATAAGTTGTTAAAGCTCGCCAATTCTACTTTTTTTGCATCTCAAAATAAAATATATTCCATTAAGCAGGCTTTAGTTCGGTTAGGTATTGGAGAAATGAAAAAATGGGCATATTTAATGACCTTGCGAGAAATCCGAAATAATAAGAATAATGAATTAATAATTAATTGCTTGGTTCGAGGAAAATCAATGGAACTGCTATCTATTGAAATGGGAATGAAAAACAAACATTTAGAATTCTTTTTAACGGGCATGTTTTCATCTATGGATACACTTCTCAACCGAAAAATGGAAGATATTATTATTGATCTACCTTTAACCAGCGACGTTGAGGAAGCCTTGTTAAAGAAAGACAACCAATTAAGAAGGGTATTAGACAAAGTCATCTGCTATGAGTTGGGACGCTGGGATCAAGTAGGTGAAGTATTTAGCCAGGGTGTAACAAGTGAACGCTTTACGGATCTCTATTTTAAAGCTTTGAAGTGGTAAATGAAGTTAATAATTAAAGATATTTGTTAAAACAACAGCCCTTTAGTCGAGACATGTTTATCCATGGATAAACATGCCGTCAATAAATCATTTGACTGTAAAAGAAGGATAAAAGCAAGAGATAGAAACCTAAAAGAAATTTTCTAAAAAAATAGCATTAGACAAGCCAGACAAATAGTCATCAATATTAGTAGAGAAGATGACTTTTTCTAAAGCATTATAATCATAAGGCACTTCTTTAAGCATCATTTCCAGTTCACTGATATCTTTCTTTCCGAAAAAGTCGCCAATAATATAGGCTTCTTTGATAATGCCATTTATTAAATTTAAGCGTAATTCCACATTGCCTTTGGCATATTTAAAGTTATTTTTGAAAGTAAATTCAGAAAAACTTTTATAATTCCACTCAAATGTAGAATATTTTGTCTCAGATAGCTGCTGAATATGAAATTTATCTTCTTCGGACAGTGAATAACTCTGACAATTAGGGAAATTTTCCATTATATAATCTGTTATTAAGTTGGAGAATTCTTTGATGGTTATTTTTTCGTTCAAGTAATCATATATATTTCCAACTCGGCTTCGAACGGACTTAATCGCCTTATCCTCGAATTTACTCTCTGATACATTAAGAGAAGCAGCCAAAGAAGGTATATCTGAATTAAATAGTAAAGTTCCGTGGTGAAGGACCTTGGAGGAAGTATAATACTGTGCATTTCCTGATATCTTTTTACCCTCTATTGTTAAATCATTTCGACCAGAAAACTCTGCAGGAACACCAAGGGTATGCAACACATCTAAAACTGGTTTGGTGTATTCCCTGAAGACGGAATCCATCTCTTTGCTCTTATTTTCCACAATGAAACAGAAATTCAGATTCCCAAAATCATGATAGACAGCGCCACCTCCTGACATTCTTCGAACTACGGGCAAATCATGTTGTCTGACATAATTTTGATTGATTTCTGAGTAAGTATTTTGGTTTTTTCCTATGATGATGCAGGGTGAATTGATATATAACATAAAGATGTTATCCTGCATTTTATTAAGCAAATACTCTTCAGAAGCAATATTTTCATAGCAAAGTGAAAAAGGACTAACGATGCATTTCATAGTAACCTCCCAAGGAAATCTTTTATTTTCTTATGCGTTTATATTCCAAAACAATTTATTCTACCGATCTTTCTATTAAGTCAATGATTGTTTTTAAGTTTAACAGATGAATTATTTTAAAGCAAGGCCATGCCTTTTGTGTATCCACATAAAGTACTTTGCTTCATTTTTTAAAGCTTCCTGTTCTATTTTTATATGAACCAATCTTCTAAAATCGACATAATATATATTGAACTCCCAAAATATTAAAGGAGAGGTATAAATGAGTCATAATGCAAGCAATAATAACATTGGCGGTATCGAGAACCGCGAATGCGATTGCTGTTTACAAGACTGTGACAGAATCAGAGACAAAAGTGAAAAGGCATTGGCACAAGCGGATAAAAATTTAGATAATGCAGTTGATTCACTTAAAGATACAATTTGCCAGCTTAAAAAATGGAGAAAATGCCAATGTATTGGGGATCAGCTAGAAGCAGCCGCTGAAGATTGTGAAAGAGCAAATAATAGAATCATCAGATGTGTTAAACCAACCATGCGGATTGCAAGACGTAGAACCCCACGTAACCCTCTTTTGGTCGCAGCAGCCAGGGCAGAAGCTCAGGGGGAAAATTTAGTCAACAGAGCTTTTTGTATGTTAGAAAAGTCTCTGTGTCTTCTAAAACAAGCCGAGAAATGTTTTGATAAAGCCGAGGCACTTGAAAATGCAGCAGAGAACTTAAACGATAGAAAACCTTGCTGTTGTAGATAATAAAATAGTTGAATTCATTTAGTTACAGTATATATGGCCCTGCTTGAAACTAAGCAGGGCCAATTTAACAGTATATTTAAACTCAGCAGCCAAATATTTATTTTAATTCGACATTTTGTTTGATTTAAACAAAGGAGTTTCTATGTTTTGAAAGAATATAGTAAATAATCATTACAAATTGGAGGTGAATTATGAGTATATTAATTAAAAACGGTACTATCATTACAGCCATTGATGAATTTGTGGGAGATATTTTTGTTGAAGGAGAGACCATCAGAGCGGTTGGAGAAAACCTTAAAGTAGAGGCGGATGAAACCATAGAGGCTGAAGGAAAGTACGTACTGCCCGGGGGTATAGACCAACATGTTCATTTTTCTTTCAATTATAGAGGAGAAAAGGTTAGAGGATTTGAGACATCCAACGCAGCTTTAGTTGGCGGAACCACAACTCTGATTGAATTTGTGAATCAAGAAGAAGGCAAAGGAATGATTGAAACCATAGACAACTATAACAAAGAGTCCGTAGAGAGTATCGCTATGGTTGATTATTGCTTTCACGGTGTAGCGGGAGAGGCTAATGAACAATTGTTTGCAGAAATCCCTAAAATGGCGGAATATGGCGTACCTACCATGAAGCTCTTTATGGCATATAAAGGGGCACCTTATCATTGTGATGATGCAGCAATATTCAGAGCGCTACAAGCATCCAAAGACGCAGGGGTTACCATTATGGTACATGCTGAAAATGCAGATATCATTGATATTTTGCAAAAACAGCTTGTTGCTGAAGGAAAAGTTGAGCCTTATTATCATGCAGTATCCA
Source organism: Clostridia bacterium (assembly GCA_016278615.1). Classification (GTDB taxonomy): domain Bacteria; phylum Bacillota; class Clostridia; order Peptostreptococcales; family JAAYPU01; genus Soudan-22. The sequence goes on from JADQBM010000054.1 coordinate 63,003, forward strand.
GACCCGTCTATGCAGAAGTAGAAGCAACACAAAGAGCAATTTATCTTGCAGCTACTGCTGGCGCCCCTCTTTATGTGGTCCATGTTTCCTGTCAGGAAGCAATGGAAGCCATAAGAGAAGCCAATAACAAAGGCTTGCCCATCTTTGGTGAGACATGCGCACACTATTTGGTACTGGATGAATCCGATTTGGCCAAGCCAAATTTTGAAGGGGCGAAGTATGTTTGCTCGCCTCCATTGAGAACACAAAGACATAGAGATGTCTTATGGAATGCAGTAAAAAATAACTGGCTTAATGCCGTGAGTTCGGATCATTGTGGTTTTGATTTTAAAAAACAAAAACATATGGGCATTAAAAACTTTGCAGATATCCCCAACGGCACACCCAGCCTTGAAAACCGCTTTGATATCTTATGGACTTATGGGGTTGAGGCAGGGAAAATAAGCAGATCAAAGTTTGTAGAATTATTTTCCACAAATCCTGCAAAAATCAATGGGTTAGATAACAAAGGGCATATAGGGATTGGATATGATGCAGATATTGTTATATTTGATCCTGATAAAAAAGGGATTATTACGGCGGAAGGAAGCTTACAAGGTGTAGACTACAGCCCTTACGAGGGGATGGAAAAAATCGGAACTGTTGAGAAAGTATATCTAAGGGGTAATCTAACAGTCAAAGACGGAAAGTTTATAGGAGAAAAAGGCCAAGGAAGATTTATCAAAGGAAAGCCATTTGGACTGTGCTACAAATAAAGACGCATTAACCATTAAAAATAGAAATACCATCAAAAAACAGCATTTTTTTATTAATGCTGTTTTTTGATGCACCCCGTCTCCTCGCCTAATTGTAACCAAAACAACTCTAAAAGAATAATGTAAAACGATGAAGAGAATATATTAATTCTTAAGGATCAAGTCGCAATAATCTATATTTTTTAAATGCCTCTAAAATATGTGAACTTAGGAATGTACACTTCATCGACTTATAGAGTTTAAAATTTAAAGGAGGAATAGTTTTGAAAAGTAAATGGTGTAAAGGTTTGATTTTGGGATTGGTTTGTTTACTTATTCCCTTGTTGGGCACGGGTTGCCAGACAGCAGAAGACTTAACAGTGGTGAAGCTGAATGAAGTCGCACATACTATTTTTTATGCACCCCAATATGCAGCAATAAGCCAAGGATTTTTTGAGGAAGAGGGTTTAGAAATTGACTTGGTATGCGGTCAGGGCGCGGATAAGGTGACAACCGCCGTCTTGTCTGGGGATGCAGACATAGGTTTCTGCGGTCCAGAGGCGACCATCTATGTCTATAACGAAGGAAAAGAGGACTATGTGGTTTCCTTTGCGCAATTGACAAAACGAGATGGGTCTTTTCTGCTCTCCAGAGAAGAAAACCCGGATTTTACTTTTGATGAAGTCATAGGAAAGGAAATCATTGGCGGTCGTAAGGGTGGAATGCCTGAAATGACACTTGAATGGGTACTCAAAGATAATGGAATTATTCCCGGAGAAGATGTATTTGTAGACACAAGCATTCAATTTGCCGCTATGTCAGGAGCATTTATTGGAGGAACTGGAGATTATGTAACACTTTTTGAACCCACAGCACTGGCTTTAGAAAAAGAGGGCCTTGGCTATGTTGTAGCCTCTATTGGTGTTGAAAGTGGAGAGCTTCCTTATACTTGCTATAATGCAAAAAAGAGTTTTATTGAAAACAATCCAGACATTATTCAAAAGTTTACAAATGCCATTTATAAGGGGCAACTTTGGGTAGAGGCACATACTTCTGAAGAAATAGCAGCAGCAATAATGGAGTTCTTCCCAGATACTTCTATGGAGGATTTGACAGCTGTTGTAGAAAGATATAAGAGCCAAGACACATGGAAAAAGGAACCTGCTCTTTCTCAAGAGGCCTTTGAACATTTGCAGGATATCATAGAAGAAGCAGGAGTGTTAGAAAAAAGAGCGCCTTATGATGCATTGGTTACTACTGAATTTGCAGAAAACGTTATTAGTGGAGAATAAGAATTAGTGTATTGTTGAAGCTGTTGTTTTGATATTTCTAAGAAGGAAAAGGTGAGAATGGTGAGTAAAAAGATATTAACGATCCGCAATTTAACGAAATCCTACCATACTATAAGCAGTGAAACCCTTGCAATAAAAGACTTCTCTTTAACCCTATTTGAGGGTGAGTTTATTGTCATCGTGGGACCAAGTGGATGCGGAAAATCTACGATTTTATCTATTTTATCGGGTCTTTTGGAGCCATCTTCAGGAGAGATTATTTATCATTCACAGGCAAATTCCCTTACCATCGGTTATATGTTGCAAAATGATCACTTGTTTCCCTGGCGGACCATATTAAAAAATGCTATTCTCGGTCTAGAGATTCAAGGAAGGGCAACACAAGATAATATCGATAAAGTAAAACGTCAATTAGAGATGTATGGATTAGGCAAATTCATTAACAGCTACCCAAATCAGCTATCGGGAGGAATGCGCCAGAGAGCAGCGCTCATTCGAACTTTAGCGATTAACCCGGATATATTTCTTTTAGATGAACCTTTTTCCGCCTTAGATTATCAAACCAGATTGGCAGTTTCTGAAGACATTGTCTCCATTTTAAAAAAAGAGAAGAAGACAGTTATTATGATTACACATGACTTAAATGAGGCCATATCTATGGCCTCAAAGGTAATTGTAATCAGTAAGAGACCAGGAAAGATTATTGATGCCCATGAGATCCAACTTTCATCAGAGGGAGAAAGCATGCTTGATAAAAGAAAAGCACCTGAATTTATGGACTACTACAATCAAATCTGGAAGGAGTTGGATGTTCATGTGGAATAAAAATCTTCAAAAACTATCTGAACATGAAAAATATCTTGTTCAAATTAAAAAAGAAAATATAAAAGTGCATGCTACGAGGGTTAGCATCCTTATTGTATTTTTTTGCTTGTGGGAACTTGCAGCTAATTTGTCATGGATAGACCCTTTCATTGCAAGCCAGCCTACGGCTATATTTGAAACCTTAGTACAACTTAGTTCCAATGGCGAACTCTATCGACACTTGCTAATTACTATAGGGGAAACCGTTGTAGGTTTTATGTTAGGGACTATACTAGGAACGCTAGTGGCAATTTTGCTATGGTGGTCTCCATTTTTATCAAGAGTTTTGGATCCGTATATTGTTGTATTAAACAGCTTGCCCAAGGTTGCATTAGGTCCTATTATCATCGTATGGGTGGGCGCAGGATTTGCCGCTGTTATTACAATGACATTATTGATATCCGGGATTATAACGATTATTAATGTTTATGGAGGATTCCATGAAGTGGATCAGGAAAAGATCATTCTCGTGAGAAGTTTTGGGGCAACAAAAAAACAAGTGCTTCAAAAAGTGATACTGCCTGCCAGCTTTCCTAACATTATAAACGCTTTAAAAATAAATGTAGGACTTTCTTGGGTAGGGGTCATAATGGGTGAGTTTTTAGTATCAAAAGCTGGTTTAGGGTATTTGATTGTCTATGGAAGTCAAGTTTTCAAGTTGAATTTAGTTATGACAAGTGTTCTTGTATTGGCAGTAGCTTCTGTAGGAATGTACTTAGGAGTGGCTTATTTGGAAAAGAAAATAATAAGACATCTTTGACAATAAAGTTTTATAGCTACGGATGAAGTTTCAAACTCATCTGTAGCTATAAACTATAATTAATAAATAGGTCGATATTTAAGTCCAATTTTAGCAAATTTTAGTAAAGCATTAACGAGAAGTTAACTATTTATTTAAAGTCTTTAATACCCATGCGATGTTTTGACCTAAATCTTTCATGGTCTTCATGCCTTCATCGTCCTTAAGGACATCCCCTATATCTCTTCCAACACCTTGGTTCCAATAACTTGAACCAACAATAATGCCTTCTGAGATGGTAAACAGATTGTTCATTGAGTTAAAGGCTGCTATGGCACCGTTTCTTCTCATGGCCACCACAGAAGCACATACTTTTCTTTTTAATATTTGGTTAGGTCTTCCTAAATAACCCACTCGATCAATAAAGGCTTTCATTTGCGCAGACAAATCAGCGAAATAAACGGGTGATCCAAGGAGAATGCCGTCAGACTGAATAATCTTTTCAACGGCTTCATTAACAATATCATCATCAAAAATACAACGATTATTTAATTTTTTCTTGCATTCCATACAAGCGATACATCCGTGAATATTTCTATCCCCCACATGTACGATTTCTGTCTCTATTCCTTCTTTTTCAAGAGAATCACATACTGTTTTCAATAGAGAATATGTATTACCGTTTTTTCGGGGACTCCCATTAAAAGCTGTTATTTTCATTTTTTCATACCTCCTACAAATAATTCTAAGACTATTATATCATTATTTTTTAATATTTAGCACAAAATAGAAGGAAAAAGGAAAGAGGGAGAAAGATGAAAATTCGGTTTGGCTATGTAGCATCTGCTTTAAATCTTGAGGGAATCACGTCGTCAGGGGTGCTTACTTTTTCCAGATACAAAAAACTATCCCCAGATGACAGGATTAATGAGTTGAAACGAGTTACCATGTCTAATATCAAGGCACTGGAAACAATAATAAAATACAACATTAAGAACCAGATTCATTTTTATAGAATTACTTCAAAGCTTTTTCCACTGGCTACACATCCTGAAGTAACAGAATGGAATTACAAGGATATTTTTTATAAAGAGTTGGTAGACGTGGGGTCGTTGATTAAAAAATATGACATGAGAGTGGATACCCATCCAGATCATTTTAATGTCATTAACAGCTTAAAAGAAACGGTTGTCAGTAGCACCATAAAAGAATTGGAATATCATAATAATATTTTTGAATTGTTAGATTATCCTGAAGGAAAGATGATATTGCACTTAGGAAGTACTCAAGGAGGAAAGGAACAAAGCATTGAGCGTTTAGTAAAAAATTTTGAAACAATCTCCAAAGACATCCAATCTAAAATAATTTTGGAGAATGATGATAAAACCTTTAATATTTTAGAAACTTTATCTACATGTCAAAGGTTGAATATTCCCATGGTATTGGATTATCATCATTATATTTGTAATAAAGGCGGAATTATTTTAGAAGATTATATACATGAAATATTAGAGACCTGGCGGAAGCAAGCGCTTCCGCCAAAGGTGCATATTTCAAGTTCGCGAGAAGAAAAAAATAAGATGAGTCATTCAGATTATTTGGATCCTAAAAATCTTTTTGATTTTCTTGAGATTCTAAAAAAAGGAGAGCGGGATGTAGATGTGATGCTTGAATCTAAACAAAAAGACAGAGCACTTTTTAGGCTCATGAAGGAGATTAGAGAGATTGACAAAAATATCAAGTGGATAGATGAAACTACCATGGAAATATGATAGAATTTTAGAACAGGGTACAGGTGACAGGTGACAGGGAACAGAGATTAGAGATGTGTAGGGACGAGATTAGGGATTAGGGATTAGAGATTAGGGATGTGTAGGGACGACCCTTGCGGTTGTCCTTAAGAGATTGTAGGGGCCGGTCGCCGTGCCTGCCCGAGAAAAAGCAAGTTGAAGTTTAAGTGTAAGTAGAAGTGAAAGTTGAAGGATAAGGGTAAGCAGAAGCAGAAGCAGAAGTAGTTTAAGGTTAGCAAGAAGTCTTTAAACTAACACTACTCCGAAGGAGTCCATTTAAACTTAAACTCAACTTATGCTACTCCGAAGGAGTCCACTTAAACTTCAACTTATGCTACTCCGAAGGAGTCCATTTAAACTTAAACTCACCTATGCTACTCCGAAGGAGTCTATTTATACTTAATACTTATACTAGGAGAATTATCATGCATGAATTTTTTATGAGAGAAGCGTTAAAAGAAGCCCAAAAAGCATATGAATTGGGAGAAGTACCCATAGGAGCCGTTGTTGTAAAAGAGGGGAAGATCGTTGGGTCGGGACATAATATGAGGGAAAGTTTAAAAGATCCTATAGCACATGCGGAGATTATGGCAATACGAGAGGCTTCCAAGTGTTTAGGTGGATGGAGATTGATAGATTGCGAAATGTATGTTACAGTAGAGCCGTGTCCTATGTGTGCAGGTGCAGCAGTGATGGCAAGGCTTAAGCATGTTTACATTGGTACTATGGACAGCAAAGGTGGGGCAGCAGGTTCCGTTATGAACGTTTTACAGGATGAACGCTTAAATCATATGCTTCTGATTACAACAGGGATTTTACAGGAGCAATGTGAAAAAATCATGAAAGATTTTTTCAAACAGTTAAGACACTAAGAAAAGGTGAGTGATACAAAATGTGGGAAGTATTGGATAACGACATATTGAGTATTTTTCTTACGGCGCTGGTTTTGTTAGGGGCTGGGATGTTGATTAAAAATTTGAAAGAAAAGAAAGAAGCGCAAACAAAAGGCAATCCAAATAACGATTTCAAAAGAAAAAAGTAATTGATAGCATGACATAACCCTCTGAAGAAAGGAAAAAACTAAAATGCTTAAAAGAATTTTTATTGTTGCATTGATTATCCTAATGAGCCTGTCTTTTTATTGTGTGGTTTTTGCAGATAGCAACATAGAGAATGATGAACCTTCTACCCTTACAGCGCAGGATGACAATCAAGAAACAACTCAAGAAAGCACAGGAGAAAGCAGAGAGCTCACAACCAGCAGGAGGTATTCATTACAAATAGGAATTGCTTTATTAATAATCATTGGAGCCTATAAAATCTATAAATACATTAAATGTAAAAAAAGATCTTAACTTTTCATGTGGCACCTTAGGATTCTTAGTCACAGATAATAAGTGAATAAAATAAATTTAATAAAATAGTAATGGTTCTTTAATATGAACGTAACAATTGCAGTTTAATATAAGAGAAGAAGCAAACAAGTTCTCCCTCTCTTTAATATATATAAATGCTTAAACTGCGGATTTATTTTTCTGAACTCGCAGTTTTTTGCTTTACAGGCATGAGGTGATAAAATGAATCATAAAACAGTTAAAACAATATCTAATATCCTTTTTTATATGGCTATAATTATTGGAGGATATGGGATATTTAAAACAATTATTACTTATATAAACACACCACCAGGGGTATGCCCTATTTCGAGTTATAGACAATATTTAATTTATGCCTTGGGATTATCCGTTCTTTCTTTAATTGCGACATGGTTTAATGATAGGAGATTAGGGAATAGAGATTAAGATGAATAGATGAAAGTTATGGTTAGTTTTGCTTAGGCAAAACTTTCTTTATTATTCATTAGAATCCTTCTTTTTGCGGCCAAGGAGGTTGGCGCCTAATACGCCCGCTATGATCAAAGCGGAACCAATGGCTTGATATGTTGAAAAGGGTTCTCCTAAAAAGATAATACCTACAAATATAGAAATAACAGTGGATACATTTAGAAAAACACCAGTTTTGTAAGCTTCAATATTCTGCAATGCTTGATTCAGAAAAAAGGTTGATAACACTGTGGTTCCGATACCTAAATATAAAACAGAAAAGACAAAAGAAGTATTTTTCAAAGGCTCAAATATTAAAAACATTGTGCCATTAAGCAAATGATGACCTAAAAGCAACACACTGTAAAAAATTGCAGATACTGCAAACATGCCATAGCTCATTTCAAATGGAGAGAATTTATTCTTATAGCTTCTTGCAAGGACATTATAAGCGGATTGTGCAAAGCTGGAAAAGAACAGCAGAACAAGTCCCAACATACTGGCATCCTTAAGATTAAAGCCTTTCATAAAAAAGATAAAGATAACCCCTGAGATAGATACAGAAATGCCAATAGTCTGAAGAAAACTTGGTCTTTCTTTTAGAAATATGGAAGCAAGGATCGCAATCAGTGCAGGAGAGACTGCAAACATGATACCACTTTCTATAGAGGATGCGTATTGCAGCCCCATAGCTTGCAGACCAAAGAACAGAACAGAATAAAAAAGAGCTAAAAGACTTAGAGCTTTATAATCCTCTAAATAGAGATTTATTTTAAGAATTTTAGTTTTCTTTAGAAGGAAAAGACAAATGAAAGCTACAAAAAATCTAAAGGCAACGGCTTCTAAAGGGGTAGAAGTTGCTACGGATATTTTTGAACCTATAAATGAAAAACCAACTAAAATCGAAAATAGGATAATACTAATATATGCAACAACGATGTCTCGTTTCAATCTAATCTCACTCCTTTAAATTAAACAGGAAAAACATTTCATGCCTCTCCGCTAATGGCTAAATTGCAAAATAAGTCATATTCATTTAGAGATAAGGTGAGATGTTCATAATTCAACTCAAAATTTGCAACGGATGAATTCAAATCAATATTTCTCAGAACATGAATCGTTGCACAGTTATTATCTTTGGATTTTGCTATTCGAATTAAGACGCCATAAACACTAGGAAATTGAATGCCTTCAAAAAGCCCTTTGTTTTGCAGTGTAGAGGAAAGCCTTAAAGTTCTGTAATCAATGGGAACCAATAAATCCATATCCCATTGGTCTTCGTGGACAACTCTTATTTCAATATCGCTTTGAATATTCAAATTATAATTGTTATAAGTCATTATTTTCTCCAGCCTTCAAAACTATATTATAATATAATGATATAATAAATATAATAACAAATATACTAAAATAAATGAATGGTTAAACAATATGGAAAGAATTATCTTACATCTGGATATGGATGCTTTTTTTGCATCTGTGGAGCAAGTAGACTTCCCTGAGCTTAAAGGAAAGCCTGTTGTCGTGGGTGGAATCGGGGAAAGAGGGGTTGTTGCTACATGCTCATATGAAGCACGTAAATACGGCATTCATTCTGCAATGCCTGGTTTCATGGCCCGTCAGAAATGCGCCCATGCTATTTTTTTGCCTGTAAGAATGAAAAGATATAAGGAAGTGTCCAACAGGATATTTAGATTGTTAAACCAATACACAAAGAAGATAGAGCCAATCTCTATTGATGAAGCTTTTTTAGACTTATCAGAATACAGCGAAGAATACCTATTAATAGCCCGAAAGATTAAGAAAAGCATAAAAAGTCAAACGGGCCTTACAGTCTCTATGGGTGTGTCCTACAATAAATTTCTTGCTAAAATGGCCTCGGAGTGGGAAAAGCCAAATGGATTTAAAGTTATTACAAAGGAGATGATTCCCAACATTCTTCTGCCGCTACCCATAGGTAAAATATATGGAATTGGGGAAAAGACAGTGTCTAAACTTAATGGATTGGGTGTATATCATGTAGAGGATCTAATGAAATGGCCTGTGGCCTATATGGATAATTTCTTTGGAAAGCAGGGGGAAGAAATATATAACCTTATAAGAGGCATTGATTCTCGAGAAATAGAAACTGAAAAAGAAGTCAAATCTATAGGAAGAGAGACAACTTTAGACAAGGATACGGATGACATGACAACGTTACTGGAATATCTTAAAGGATTCTCTGTTCATGTGTCATATGCATTGCGTGTTAAAAAACTCTATGCAAAAACCATTACAGTTAAAATAAAAACAGATCGATTTGCACAGCATACCAAGAGCAGAACCATAGATACACCCATAGATAAATCAAAGGACATCTATAAAGAGGCTGCAGATTTGTTAAAAGAAATGAAACTCAATGAAAAAATTAGATTAATTGGATTAACCGTTTCGAATATATCAGATGATTATTATGAGCAGATGAGACTGTTTTAGGAAGAGGTAGAAATTTTTAGATAACAGATAAAAGATAAAAGTTTAGGATAATTTTGTTGCACAAAATTTTCATATTTATCGGAAAAAAGATTTTACAAAAAAAGAAAGTTTTGCAAAAGCAAAACTCACCATAACTATTATCTATTATCTATTATCTATTATCTGTTATCTCTTATCTATCTCTTATCTATCTCTTATCTATCTTTTACCCTGTTACCTCAAAAGGTCCATTGGGTCGTAATATGGCAACCCAAGACTTTCTGCTACTGCTTGATAAGTAACCTTTCCTTTGTAAGTATTTAAACCTTTCAAAAGAGAATCATTTTCCATAAGAGCGGTTTCAACACCTTTTTCAGCCAACTGCTGTGTATAATTTAAAGTTGACGCTTCCAGGGCAAAAGTTGATGTCCTTGGAACGGCACCAGGCATGTTGGCGACAGAATAATGAAGGACGCCATGTTTTTCATAACAAGGATTATCGTGGGTTGTTACTCTATCAATGGTTTCTATTGACCCTCCTTGATCAATGGCAACATCTACAATAACAGATCCTTTTTTCATTGTCTTGACCATTTCTTCTGTGACCGTTTTTGGAGCACTCTTTCCTACAACCAATACAGCTCCGATGAGGAGATCCGTTTCTTTAACGGCATTTGCACAATTATATTCATTGTAGGCAAGGGTCTTTATTCGACCCATAAAAATATCGTCAAGATGAGCAAGTCGCATAGGGTTTATATCCAATACTGTAACGCTGGCACCTAAACCGACGGCCATTTTAGCCGCATTGGCACCAACAATGCCACCCCCCACAATGGTTACTTCCCCAGGAGCAACACCAGGTACACCTCCAAGAAGTATCCCTGACCCACCATTATACTTTTGTAGGAGATTGGCCCCGATTTGAACAGACATTCTCCCGGCAACTTCACTCATAGGAGCCAGTAAAGGCAGTGAGCCATTAGGAAGAGAAATGGTTTCGTATGCGATTCCTGTAATTTCTTTTTCAATTAAAGCAAGAGTTAATTCCCGATTAGGTGCAAGGTGTAAATAGGTAAAGAGGGTTTGATTCTTTTTAAATAAAGCATACTCTGAGGACAAAGGTTCTTTAACTTTTATAATCATTTCAGCGTCATTGAACAAACTTGATTTTTGAGAATAGATATGGGCACCTGTTTTGATATATTCATCATCTTCGAAACCACTTCCAACGCCCGCTCCTGCTTCTACTAATACGGAATGTCCCCTCGTGATGAGTGTTCTAACGCCTCCAGGGGTTAAAGCTACTCTGTTTTCATTGTTTTTGATTTCTTTTGGCACTCCAATAATCATTTTGTATCCTCCTTATTCATAGAAAAATTTTAAGTATTAGATAATCACCATTTAATAGCAAGCTTATTATAATTTTTTCTTTGTAATTGAATCAGCCTCAGGTTCTGGTGAAACACTATAGTTATTCTTTAATGTGGAAAGAATAACATTTGTTTGAGTTTTTTGGATCCCTGGAATACTTTTAATACGGTTCATAATACGTTCCAAGGTATGTGTGCTATGGGTAATAATTTTTAAAGAATAATCATAATCACCGGTTATATAATAACATTCTAATATTTCATCTTCGCAATCTATAAAGGATAAGAAATCATCTGTGTACTCTGGACGTTCCAACCGGATGTTCATAATAACGGACAATTCTTTATGAAGTAAAAGGGGGTCTAAAATAACAGTATACGCCTGAACGACACCTGAACCTTCTAATTTTTTAAGGCGTTCACCCACTGCAGAGACAGACATATTTACTTTTTTGCTAATCTCAGAGATGGTCAATCTGGCATCTTTTTGAAGAAGCTGAATAATCCTTACATCTGTTATGTCCATAAGCATTTCTCCTTTATTCTAAGTATGTAGTTGAAAACGTATTACTATGCGCAAGATTTATTCATATTTTATCATATTGGAGAATGTATTTAAACAGTTAGAGGAAACTGCAGAAAATATTACGGTTATTTTATAAAAGACGGAAAATTATTTGAAAGAATTTATTTAAAATGATTGCCATGTATAATTATTTTGGTTAAATCTTAAATGAATTTAGATTTTAATTGGAAAAATTTAAAAAATAAGGTTATATTCAATAAAGAAATGGGTAGTATAAATAATGAACGGCAAACCCCCTTAAACCCCCTATTATAAAATATTTATAATCCCCCCACTAAAGGCACTCGTTGGAGTGCCTTTTTTGAGAATTCCCATGCACAAAATATTTGGTAATGGTATAATAGTGTAAAGTCCGTAGGGGCTGGCCTCGCGCCTGCCCGGTAATAGTAAGAGTAAGTTGAAGTTTAAGTTTAAGTAATAAGTAGTTGAAGTACAAGTGTTATGGTAGATTTTGTTTTACAAAATCCTCTATTTATACTTAAACTACTCCGAAGGAGTCTTTTTAAACTTAAGCTTCACGATTAATACCACTCCGAAGGAGTCTTTTTAAACTTAAGCTTCACGATTAATACCACTCCGAAGGAGTCCACTTAAACTCAAACTTCAAAATTTATATATATAACGAAAGGTTGGTTGATAGAATGGCAGCAGATAACGAAAAAAATATAGGAAAAACTGAAACTGAAGAGACGTCTTCAAATTTTATTCAAAATATAATTGATGAAGATTTAAAAGAAGGTGTATATAAAAATAGAGTACATACACGTTTCCCGCCTGAGCCAAATGGCTATCTACATATTGGCCATGCTAAATCCATTTGTTTGAATTTCAGCTTGGCTGAAAAAAACAAAGGATTATGCAATTTAAGATTTGATGATACGAATCCTGTAAAAGAAGACATCGAATATGTGGAATCCATAAAAGAGGACGTTAAATGGCTTGGATTTCAATGGGATGGCTTATATTTTGCATCGGATTATTTTCAAAAGATGTATGAATGTGCTGTCAAGCTAATAAAAAAAGGAAACGCATATGTTTGTGATTTATCGGCTGAAGAAATAAAAGCCTTTAGAGGTACCCTTAATGGCCCTGGGGAAAATAGTCCTTTTAGAAACAGAAGCATAGAAGAAAATCTTGAATTATTTGAGAAAATGAAAAACGGTGAATTTAAAGATGGTGAAAAAGTATTGCGCTTGAAGATTGATATGGCATCACCTAATTTAAACATGAGGGATCCCGTTGTCTATAGAATTTCTCATAATACGCATCATAACACGGGTGATGAGTGGTGTGTTTATCCAATGTATGATTATGCGCACCCTTTAGAAGACGCTTTTGAGAATATAACCCATTCAATCTGCACACTGGAATTCGAAGATCATAGGCCTCTTTATGATTGGGTATTAAAGGAATTAGAATTCATAACCCCTCCTAAACAGATTGAATTTGCCAGACTCAACTTGACCCATACAGTAATGAGTAAACGGTATTTGAAAGCCCTTGTAGAGGATGGGGCAGTAGAAGGCTGGGATGATCCCAGAATGCCTACCATTGCAGGTCTTCGAAGAAGAGGCTGTACGCCTGAAGCCATTCGTGATTTTTGTGATAGAATAGGCGTTGCTAAGAGCAACAGTACGGTTGATATGGCTCTTTTGGAACATTGCATTCGAGAGGATCTCAAACCCAAAGTTGAGACGAAAATGGTGGTTGTAGATCCTTTGAAAGTTGTTATTACCAATTACCCCGAGGAACAAGTAGAATGGTTTGAGGTTGAGAACAATAAGGAAGATGAAAGTATGGGAAAAAGAAAAGTGCCTTTTTCTAAAGAAATCTATATTGATAGAGGAGACTTCATGGAAAACCCCCCTAAAAAGTTTTTTCGATTATTTTTAGGTAATGAAGTGCGTTTAAAAGGTGCTTATTTCATAAAATGCCAAGAAGTCATTAAGGATTCTGAAGGCATGGTGACTGAATTAAGATGTACTTACGATCCAGAGACTCGAAGTGGAAGTGGATTTAATGCACGAAAGGTTAAAGGAACTTTGCATTGGGTGGATGCTGCTCATGCACAAAAAATAACAATCAATGCTTATAGCCATCTCATGGTGCAAAATGAAGATGAAGAAAATGTTCTAAATCCTGAATCTCTCAAGATATATAAAGGCTATGCAGAACCAAGCATCAAGGATTCAAAACATAATCAGCGATATCAATTCTTTAGACATGGATACTTCTTTGCAGATCCCGTACTTACAAAAGGCGATGCTTATGTTTTTAATCGAATTGTTGAGCTTAAAAGCTCATATAAGTAAAAATTAAAGATTGTGACCATAAATCAGGCTAAGGTTAAAACTGTTCATTGACCTTAGCCTGATTCTTTATTATACTTACAATGTCGTTTTAAAGAAATAAACCTACTTAAGAGTGATTCATTTACAATAGATTAGATAATGGACCCAAAAGGTTTTTTTAGAAGGTGAGAGTATGAAAGAAAAGAATAATACAAAACATACATTAATTCATTGGCATAATTTTAAACTCAAACTGGTTTTTGAAGGCCTTGCCATCGGCATTTTAACAGGATTGGTTATTGTTGCCTATCGCGTGCTTTTAGACTCGGCTTCTCATCTTCGGAGTGCGGTGGTTGAGGCAACGAGGGGGAATCCAATTAAAATCATAGCATTTTTTGGCGTCTTAATCTTAATTGGAGCGATCATTAAATATATGATAAAAAAAGTACCTTTAATCAGAGGGAGCGGTATTCCCCAAGTAAAGGGGTTCTTATACCGAAAGTTTGATATGGAGTGGAAAAGTACACTGCTATATAAATTTATTGGAGGCGTATTAGCCATTGGTGCGGGACTTTCTTTAGGGAGAGAAGGGCCTTCTATACAAATTGGTGGCGCAATTGGTAAAGGCTTTTCTGATATATTTAAAAGAAAAAAATTAGAAGAAAAATTTCTTGTCACAGAAGGTGCCAGTGCAGGACTTGCGGCTGCTTTCAATGCACCCCTGGCAGGAGTTATGTTTTCATTGGAGGAGCTCCACAAGAATTTTTCACCCATTGTAATTATTTCTGCGCTCACCGCTTCAGTAACGGCGGACTTTATTTCAAAAAGTTTTGTAGGAATCGAACCAATCTTTAATTTCAGTGGGGTGGAGGCTTTGCCTTTAAAGTATTACCCTTATGTACTGATCCTTGGACTCATAATGGGTATTTTTGGTGTTATTTTTAACAAGTCTATTTTAGTAACTCAGAAATATTACAAAAAGAAAACCCTCATTCCCAAAAGGTACAAAGCCTATATTCCCTTTGTTTTGGCCGGAATATTTGCTTTCATTCTGCCAGAGGTTTTGGGAGGCGGTCATTTTCTAATTGAAGAAATGTCTCATATTAATTTTTCCATAAAATTTTTACTTGTTTTATTACTCATCAAATTTTCCTTTACGATGATTTGTTATGGTTCAGGAGCACCGGGAGGTATCTTTCTACCTTTACTTGTAATTGGTGCTATTACAGGCAATATCTATGGAGAAATTCTCCATCAGTATGTAGGAATGGAAGCGAGCTACATCAATAACATGATGATTCTTGCTATGGCAGGGTATTTCACTGCAATAGTAAGAGCACCAATTACTGGATGTATTCTAATTAGTGAAATGGCAGGGTCTTTACAACATTTACTGGCGCTGTCGTTTATTGCAGTTGTTACATATATAATTGCAGATGTAATGAAGTCCAAGCCCATATACGATTCACTATTAGAGATTTTAGATAGAAATAATCGCAATAATTTTAAAAGTAATACAGATACAAAAGTGATTATAGAAAATGTCGTATGTATGGGGTCTGAAAGTGAAGGAAAAATGATAAAAGAAATTCCCTGGCCTGAAAACTGTCTTATCGTAGGTATTAAAAGGGGAGATAAAGAGAAAATCCCCACAGGAGACACCATCTTACAAACAGGAGATCTCATCATTGCCTTAACAGATGAAGACATCGCATCTGAAGCAGTAAAAAATCTCTCTAAAGTAACGGAAGTCTGCAAAGAAGCAGGGGAAAATGCGAACTGATATAAGAAAGATAAGAGATAACAGATAAGAGAATCACAAGATAGATAAGAGAATCACAGGAAAGATAAGAGATAATAGATAATAGTTAAGGAATAAAAAAGGGACTAAAAGCATTTTAGTCCCTTTTTTAAATCTAAGTAGAAACATAGATAAATCCATGAAAAATGAAGATTTTGGAACAAAATCCACCTCAACTGTTATCTGTTATCTATTATCTATTATCTTTCTTGCAATTATCTATTATCTGTTATCTCTTATCTTTCTTTTAATTTCTTTTCATACATTCCCGTCACCTTATCCAGTATGCCATTCATATAGGCAATGGCGGTACCGTAATTTGTAATGGGAATATTATTTTTTTGGGCTTGGATGATTCTTGACATCATTTGCTTTCGGTTAAACATACAACCACCACAGTGGATGATCAATTTATATTCAGAAAGATCATCCCCAAAATCAATACCAGCCTTTGTAACGGTTTCTATCTTCTTCCCTGTATATTCTTTCAGCCATTTAGGTAATTTTTCTCTTCCGATATCACCCTGCAGAGGATGATGGGTGCAGGCTTCGGCGATTAAAACCTTATCATAATCCTGAAGTTCACTGATTGCGACGGCACCTGCTATAAAACTGTCTAAATCCCCTTTGTATCGAGACATTAATATAGAAAATGAAGTTAAAGGCACATCTTTAGGGAGTATCTCATTGACTTTTTCAAATACCTGAGAGTCTGTTACAACTAAATCAGGTTGATGCTTTATCTTTGTGAGCATAACTTCAAGGTTGTCATCTGTTACGGTTATGGCGAGGCCTTTGTGGTCTAAGATATCACGAAGGGTCTGAACCTGAGGTAAGATTAATCGACCTTTTGGCGCTTGAATGTCTTGAGGCGCAACCAACACAATGGTATCACCTGGCTTTATCAAGTCTCCTAAAATGGTATCCTTCTCATAGAAGGGAACATGATGAAACAGCTCCGTTTTTAGGCGCTGGATGGAAGCGGGGTCATTAGTACAAGTCTTAACAAAAGGCATATCAAATTCTTGATACATAGCCATATCAGGATTGAGGATATCTATTTTATTTATAACACCTATAACAGGAATATTTGCCTCCTTAAGCATAGAAAGCCATTCATGCTCTATGGGACTTATTGGGTTTTCTGATGAAAAAATAACTAAAGCAATATCTGTTTTAGAAATAACTTCCCTTGTTTTATTAACACGGAGCGTGCCAATGTCCCCCTCATCATCAATACCTGCTGTGTCAATAATAACTACAGGACCTATAGGTAATAGCTCCATAGCCTTGTATACAGGGTCTGTTGTCGTGCCGGATATATTGGATACTAAAGCAATATCTTGCCCAGTGATGGCATTAATCAAACTAGATTTGCCAACATTACGCCGCCCAAAAATAGCAATGTGCAGTCTATTGGCATTTGGTGTATGTTGCATGATAAAACCTCCTTTTCAACTTGATATAGATAAGAGATAACAGATAATAGATAAGAGTTAAGGTAGAAATTTTTCTTTGTTCAAATTTCCTCTATCAATCTTTTAATTCAATTGGAGATTTTAGAATCAAAATCATCCTTAACTGTTAACTGTTATCTATTATCTCTTATCTTTCAATTTTCAGTTATAAATACAGATCCCTCGTGCCTTCTTCAATTTTTTTTAATTGTTCTTCAGTGAGGCTTTTTACTTTTTCTGATTTTATATCCTTTACGGACTGCTGTATAAGTTGATTACCAATAGCCTTTAATTCCTCATCTGCATAATCCATTAAGTACTCCTTGAAAGTCATTAAGGCATTGGGAAGACAAACATTATTGATTTCACCTGATTTAGCAAGACGCATAAATCGGTCACCTGTTCTTCCACTTCGATAGCATGCCGTACAAAAACTAGGGACATAACCGTCCTGACAAAGGACCTTAAGCATTTCCATAGGAGAACGATGATCTTCTACATTGAACTGTTTCGTATTCAATTCTTCTTTTTCGGGATTTTCATTAAATTCATCTGTATAACCCCCTACGCCGGTGCAAGAACCGGAGCTTACTTGTGAAACGCCAAGCTCTAAGACCTTCTCCCTAAAGCCCGGAGCTTCCCTGGTAGAAAGAATAAGACCTGTATAGGGTACAGATAATCGTATGACAGCTACGATTTTCATAAACGCTTCATCGTTGATTAAGTGAGGATAGTTCCCTAGGTTAACACCTTCGGCCTTCTTTAATCGGGGTACCGAGATGGTATGAGGTCCTACACCAAAGGTTTCTTCCATATGTTCCTTGTGCATCATCATGGCCACGGTATCATATTTATAATCATACAGACCATAAAGCACCCCAAAGCCAACATCGTCTATTCCACCCTCCATGGCTCGGCTCATAGCAGTCGTGTGAAATTCATAGTTATGCTTGGGACCATTTGGATGAAGCAATTCATATGTTTCCTTATGATAAGTTTCTTGGAAAAGAATATAAGTGCCAATGCCTGCTTCTTTTAATTTTTTATAATTCTCAACAGTTGTTGCTGCAATATTAACATTGATTCTTCTGATGCTTCCGTTATCAAAATGAAAGGAATAAATGGTTTCCATGCACTTGAGGATGTATTCAATAGGGCATTGAAGGGGGTCTTCTCCGGCTTCAAGGGCAATTCTTTTATGACCTAAGGACTCAAGAACTTGAACTTCTTTCTTGAGTTCTTCCATATTAAGCTGCTTTCTTGTTAATTCAGAATTACAGTTTTTGTAGCCGCAATATTCACAATTATTAATGCAGTAATTACTGACATATAATGGAGCAAACATCACAATTCGTTTACCATATATTTTTTCTTTAATCTCTTTAGCAATTTGAAACATTTCTAAAAGAAGTGTTTCATCTTCAACATTTAAAAGTACAGCAGTTTCATCATGGGTCAGACCATTCATCTTTCTTGCTTTTTCTAAAAGTCTTTTTATATAATCATGATCCTGAGATTTTTCTTTTGCATACTCTAAAGTTTTTAATATTTCTTTATGATTAATAAATTCATATGCCTTTTTCATTTAATTCCCACCTTTCGTTATTAGGTAACAGGGTACAGGGTACAGGTAAAAGTTCTTAAAGCTTGAAGCCCTAGCTCAAATTGAAGCCCTAACACAGAATTTCTGATTCTGATGTAGGTCTCATGCAACGAGAAAGAAATTTTATATTTCGTCTTCTCGACTGCCTGATTTGATGTGCAGGTCTCATACAAGTGGAACTTTCTAATCTACGATTAGTTAAAGTTGCCATTCGCTCCGTGGAAACTCTCCAATCGCTGATTGGAATAGAGTTTTTCAGTTAAATCCCGCTGCATCTCCTCTACTTTCGGATACCTTTCGACCATAAGATATAATAGATGCTTCAAGTTTTCTTCTATTCTCATATATGGATACATCTTGAATCAGAGGGTTGGGATAAATATCATAAAGCTTTTGATATTTATAGGGTTCTATTTTTTTCATTACAACATTTGCTCCAGTACAAAAAGGATTAAAGGATTTCTGCGCATTGTTCACCGTTATGGAGGTTGTGATGGGCAAATGGGTTTTCTTAAGTAAAATCCTTGTAATAGCAACACATTTTAATGCAATTAAGTTATCACCAGGAGGATATTGGGCCAATGGTGTTTTGGGATGAGGAATAAAGACACCAATACCTGCCATTTCAACATCTAATTTCTTAAGGAAAAGGATATCATCTGCCAAGGACTCAATCGTTTGTCCTGGGAGACCTACCATAAAACCGCTTCCCGTCTGATACCCAAGAGACTTTAGGTCTTCTAAGCACTTTAACCTTTTTTCAAAGGAAGAGGGGGGATGGTATTTGTTGTATAATGTTTTGTCAGCTGTTTCATGCTTAAGAAGATATCGGTCCGCTCCATCTTTCTTCCACTGACGATAGGCTTCAAAGGAGTGTTCGCCGATACTTAATGTAAGTGCCACATCTCCCAACTTTTTTATTTGACGGATTAAATCTGATATTTTATCTGCATCGTAAAAAGGATCTTCTCCTGATTGAAGAATAATGGATTTATACCCAGCTAAAGTAGCTTCTTTTGCGATGGAGACTATGTCATTTGATTCTAAGCGATATCTTGTTGCATCCTTGTTTAATCCATTTATTCCACAATAATGGCAAGAAGATTTGCAGTAATTTGAAAACTCTATAATTCCTCGAA
This sequence comes from Clostridia bacterium, assembly GCA_016278615.1. Lineage (GTDB taxonomy): Bacteria > Bacillota > Clostridia > Peptostreptococcales > JAAYPU01 > Soudan-22. The sequence continues at coordinate 82,949 of JADQBM010000054.1, forward strand.
TATGAATTTCCCGTCCAAAGATCTTTTCAGTTATTTCTGCAGCTTTTGAAAAAAGATAGGCATCGCAATTGTCATTTAACAATTCTATGATTTCTTCTTTAGATGGATCTGAATAATCAATAATTTTGTCAATTATGTTATGAGTCATGAGAGCTATACCTTCGTCAGCGCAGATTTCACTTGAATCCCCGCAATCTTACCCAATTTACCTGTAAGTGAACTGACTTCATCTGAGGTGCCATCGATGAGTAGAGAAATCACGGATATGTTTTTCTCTTTGTAAGGAACGCCCATCCTTCCGATAATCAGGTTTGCGTGAGCATGTAGAATTGTATTGACCTCAGCAGATTTATGAATATCTTCTACTACAATACCTATAACTCCAATTCGTTTATCCATTGTTTGCACTCCTTTCATTTTCTAAATAAAAAAATCCCTACCGGGACAGTAAAATAAAAAAACTTCGGCAGAACCGAAGTATTGTTATCTCTATGGTTTTCTGCCCCCTTCACTTAGATAAATCCTTGTAAACAGGAATTCTTATATGAATTTTATTCCCTTCTGACAGTATCGTACTCTCAGAACAGAACTTAATACCATTGTAAAACGTTTCCAAAGGAAAATCAAGTATAATGTTAAAAAAATATCAAACAGGAAAAAACTTTTCTAACAGGTTTCACATTTGAGTTTTAGTGATATAATTCAATAGAGATTTCTTTGTCGAGGTGTATGATGCAAAATTCTAAGAAAAAAATTCAACAAATAATCGCAATATGTATGGGGCATTTTATGAATGATGTATTTATGAATTTACTCATTCCCTTGTCTTTTTTGTTTAAAATTAAAATGGGGTTAACCTATGCGGAACAAGCCATGATTGGTACTGTCATTATTTCCTTAGGATCTTTTGGACAGCCTCTTGTTGGGCATGCTGTAGACAAAAAAGGAAAATCAGGGCTTTTAATTATAGCAATCCTATGGATTGGGGTGCTTACAAGTATTGCAGGCTTTATTAACCACTACTATTTACTTCTTTTTATAGCGGGATTAGGTGCCTTGGGGTCTGCACTTTATCATCCCTTAGGATCATCTTTAGTAATTAATCTTTTAGGGAAAACAAAGGGTGCTGGACTGTCTATCTTTATCACCGTAGGAAGTTTTGCTATTGGATTTGCTCCATTTGTGGCCATTCCCTTAGCAACAAAATTTGGTTTAAAGTCTTTGGTTCTTTTTATCATTCCGACTATTATAACGGCTGCAATTATGTACTTTTTTAAAGTTCATGAGATAAAACTTGGTGTAAAGGCAGAAGATGATAAAAATACAACAAGGGTGATTGATAAGTCTAAAATAAGTTGGGTTGCCTCTTTGATTACGGTTTCAGTTATTCGGTCCTTAATCTTTAGAAGTTTTTTGTTGGCCTTTGGTGTTCAAGTATTACTCATGAAAGGGGTAGAGGAGATTGTAGCAGGAATTGCACTCTCTCTGCTTATGTGGACGACATCTGCTGGAACTTTTGCTGGAGGCTACCTTAGTGATAAATACGGTGGAAAGAATACAATGATTTTTTCTAGTGTCGTTGTAACCCTTCTTCTTATTTTATTAATTATTGCCAAAGGTGTTCCTTCACTCATTATTTTCATCTTGATAGGTTTTGGTGCCGGGCTGGGCAATGCCCCAAATATCACCATGGCACAAGAGATCATACCAAGGAATACCAGTCTCGCTACAGGACTCATCTTTGGTCTTGGGGGAGGACTGGGGGGCGTAATCATGTACTTTTATGGAATGATAGCGGACTCTACAAGTCTTTTTACAGCGGTTACATTACTATTAATTCCAGTTATTATTATGGATATATTGATTTTTCTAAATCCAATATATGAGGATGGAGAAATTGTGACCAAACTGACAGTTAAGCGAGAAAAAAGATAGATAAAAGATAATAGATAAGATAGGCAAGAAGAATAGATTAGAGATAACAGATAATAGATGAGTAGGGATAGATAATAGATAAGTAGGGATAGATAACAGATAACAGATAAGAGTTGTGGTTAGTTTTGTGAACAAAACTTTCATTATGTATAGAAAAATATTCTATTAGATAATTAGGACATTTTGTGCTAAACAAAATGTCTACCTTACTGAAAAATTCTTTTAAAATCAACAGATTTTAGAATTTCCACGGAGCGAATGGCAACTTTAACTAATCGTAGATTAGAAAGTTCCACTTGTATGAGACCTGCACATCAAATCATAGATTTGAGCTAGGGCTTCAACTGTTATCTATTAATTATTATCTATTATCTAAAAAAGTAAAAGGGCTTTGATAGCAAAGGATGAAGTATATGACAAATGTATTAATAACAATCCAATATGATGGGACTGGGTATAGCGGGTGGCAAAGGCAGCCTCATAAAAAAACAGTTCAAGGTGAGATTGAAAAAGCGCTAAGCAAGTTATGCAAACAACCTATAAAAATTAACGGAACAAGTAGGACGGATGCAGGTGTCCACGCATATGGACAGGCTGCGAGTTTTGCAGGGGACTTTGAAATACCAGTTGAAAGAATTAAATTAGCGGTAAATGGATTGCTCCCGAAGGACATATACATTTTAAGTGTGGAGGAAGTCAATGATGATTTTCATGCAAGATTTTCAGCTAAAGGGAAAACCTATCAATATAAAATTATATGTACCCATGAAAGGGATGTTTTTTTAAGAAATTATTACTATAATATAGATAAGGATTTAAATGTTTCAGCCATGCGTGAAGCAGCCAAATGCTTCATAGGGACACAAGACTTTGCTACTTTCATGTCTTCAGGGAGTAAAGTATATAACACGGTACGAACCATTTATTCTTTAGATATCATCGAAGAAGAGTTGGACACAAAGGTAAAATCCATTAAAGAAAAGGTTGTGACCATTGAAATTACAGGAGATAGTTTTTTGTATAATATGGTTAGAATTATTTCAAGAACCTTGGTAGAGGTAGGCTTGGAAAAGCTTAAGCCAGAAGATATCCCCTTTATTATAAAAGCTAAAAAAAGAAGCTTGGCAAGGCTTATTGCACCGCCCGGGGGATTGTATTTAAATAAAGTTTATTTTGATGAAACAGAAATAAAGGAGAGAATAATATGATTACAGCAAAACAAAGAAGTTATTTAAGAGGACTGGCTAATAATCTTGAACCTATTGTCAATATTGGAAAAGGAGGACTGACGCCAAATATCCTCAGTCAGATTTCTGAAGCACTGGAAGCCAGGGAAATTGTTAAAGTCAAGCTATTAGATTCCAGCCTTTTAGATCCAAGGGATACAGCAAATGAAGTGTGTAGCACCCTCCAAGCAGAATATGTACAAAGTATAGGAAGTCGATTCGTTGTGTACAAAGAGTCTGAGAAGAACAAGACTATTCAGTTGCCATAGAAAAATAACAGATAAGAGATAAGAGATAAAAGATAACAGTTAAGGAGAATTTTGTTTCACAAAATTTAATTAAATAATAATAGTTTTGCTTCAGCAAAACTTCCCAAAACTATTATCTATTAAGAAAAACAGATAAAGGAGAAAAAAACATGGGTCGTTCAGTACGTGTGGAACAATTACTTCCGTATAAAATTAAGGATGTATGGGGCGCTATAACGACGCCGAGAGTTATGAAAGAATGGGGGCTTCAAACCAACTTTAAACTCATGAAAGACAAGCCTTTTTATTTTAGGGATACATCTCGTAAAAAAGAGCTTCTTATTCATTGTCGGGTTATAGACTTCGAAGAAAACAAGACCCTGTGCTATACATGGGGGGATAAAACCCATGTCCCCACATTGGTCACGTTCACATTGACCGAGACGCCAAATGGAACCAAGGTAGAAGTAGAGCATAGTGGATTTGAAGGGATACATGGTTACTTCGCATATAAAAATTTTGGGGGCGTTTGGAAAAAAATGATTATGTTCGAATTACCTAGGGCAATGGAAAAGTTTAATTATAAGAAAATCTGATTTATTTTGCTAATTAACAATTAATAATGAATAATGTATAATTAAGGGTAAATTTTCCATGTTTGTCATTGAAAATTCAATTATAATATTGAATAATAAAAAGGAATTTTGAATTAATTAATTTCAAAATTCCTTCATTCATTGTGCATTGTTCATTATTCTTTATTCATTATTTTAATACAATCTGATGATAAGTCTTTTTACCTTTTTTAATTAGAATTTTTCCTTCGTTAAAAAGTCCTTTTGTAATCATGAACTTTGTATCTTCTATTTTTTCACCGTCTATTGAGAGGCCACCTTGTTTAATCAGCCGGTTGCCTTCACTTCTGCTGGGTATAAAGCCAATGTCCGTAAGAAGAGTAATAAAATCCACACCTTCTTCAACCACTTTAGCATCTATTTCTGTAGATGGAACATTTTCCATATTGGATCCATGTGAAAAAAGGGCTTTTGCTGCTTCTTGTGCCTTTACGGCCTCTTCCTCGCCATGTACTAAATTTGTGACTTCAAATGCCAAAACCTCTTTAGCTTTATTGATTTCTACATCTTTAAGAGCGCCTAATTGACGTACTTCCTCCATGGGAATAAAAGTAAGTAAAGATAAACATTTTTCAACATCTGCATCGTCTACATTTCTCCAATATTGATAAAACTCATAGGGAGAGGTCTTTTGAGAATCAAGCCAGAGAGCACCCTTTTCAGTTTTACCCATTTTTTTACCTTCACTTGTAGTAAGTAGTGTAAAAGTCATACCATATGCTTGTTCATTCAAGACACGACGAATTAAATCCACGCCATTAATAATATTGGACCACTGGTCATCGCCACCCATTTGAAGGGTGCAATGATATCTCTTGTAAAGCTCAAGAAAATCGTATGATTGCATGAGCATATAATTAAATTCCAAAAAAGTAAGGCCACGCTCTAATCTTGACTTGTAGGCTTCTGCCGTAAGCATACGATTCACAGAAAAATGTTTGCCAATATCTCTCAAAAAATTCACATAGTTTAGCTCTAACAGCCATTCTGCATTGTTGGACATGATTGCTTTTCCGTCAGAAAAGTCAAGGAATTTAGCAAAATTTTTCTTAAACTTATCTGCATTGTTATGAATGGCTTCTTTTGTAAGCATTTTTCTCATATCTGTTTTTCCGGAAGGGTCACCCACCATGGCTGTTCCGCCGCCCAGTAAAATAACAGGTTTGTGTCCAGCCTGCTGCATATGCATCATAGTGATAATCTGAAGAAAGTGACCAATATGAAGACTGTCTGCAGTAGGATCAAAACCAATATAAAAGGTAACAGATTCTTTTCCCAGAAGGTCTCTTAATTCTTCTTCATGTGTTGTTTGTTGAATAAATCCTCGTTCTTTGAGCACATCATATACATTCAACATTTATTTGTTTCCTCCTTCAATATAAAAAAACTTCTCCATCAAAAAGGACGAAAAAGCCGCGGTACCACCTTAATTCAGGAAATTAAATCCTGCACTCTTCTCTGTTGTAACGGACAGAAACCGTCTTTTGGAAAGCTCAGGAGTGTAATTCACAAATCTGCAGTCTATAGTCTTTCAGCAACCGACTATTCTCTTTTGGCATATAAGACGCAGGCTGTTACTTGAATCCGTCATAGCTAATTTTTATTATATAGATATTATTATCCTATGTTGTAATTTATAGTCATCAGATAAAATCAGTGTTATAATAACATATCAATTTATAAATTTCAAGGCATAAGATTCTTTTTCAGAAGCAAAATACCCAAAGAATGGATTAATTCTATAATCATCTTTCTTTTATACTCAATTTCTTGACATTAACATCACAATATAATATACTGATAGCGCTATTTGTATAAAAATCCACTAGCCCCGGATTTTATATAGACGAGTAAAAGGTAAAAAAATGGAGGTACTATTAATGAAATCATTCATTGCTAAGCCTCATGAAGTGGAAAGAAAATGGTATGTTGTCGATGCAGATGGAAAGACATTAGGTCGACTTGCTACGGAAGTAGCTTCTGTCTTAAGAGGTAAACATAAACCTATTTATACACCTCATGTTGACACAGGTGATTATGTTATTATCGTCAATGCTGAAAAGATTGAAGTTACGGGTAGAAAGAGACAACAAAAGATGTATAGACATCATACTGGTTTCCCCGGAGGATTAAAAGAGATTACATTTGAAAAATTGTTAGTTAAAAAACCTGAGACAATTCTAAAACAAGCAGTAAAAGGAATGCTTCCTCATGGAAAATTAGGAAGACAAATGTATACAAAACTTAAGGTTTATTGTGGTCCAGAGCATAAGCATGAAGCTCAACAACCTGAAGTATTAGAGGTTTAGAGGGGAGGAAATCGTAAATGGCAAAAGTACAATATCAAGGAACTGGAAGAAGAAAGTCCTCAATTGCACGAGTAAGATTAATCCCTGGCGAAGGTAAAATCACAATCAATGGAAAAGACCTTGAGGATTATTTCGATTATGAAATACTTAAAAGAGAAATCAAAAGACCTTTTGATATTACTCAACTAACAGGTAGGTTTGATGTGATAGCGACTGTACATGGTGGCGGGTTCACAGGACAGGCTGGAGCATTGAGACATGGTATTTCAAGAGCATTGGTAAGATCAGATGAAGAACTCAAAGGCGCTTTGAAAAAAGCTGGGTTCCTTACCAGAGATTCGAGAATGAAAGAAAGAAAGAAATACGGACTAAAAAAAGCCAGAAAAGCATCACAGTTCTCGAAAAGATAGTTGGACACAAACTACAAAAAATGCTTACCAAATGCCGCCAGGGGAATATCACCCTTGGCGGTTTATTATTTCATAGCGATGTGAAAAATCTAATACATAAAAGCAAGATAATAAGTTCATTAAATCATGTAGAAGATAAGTTAATATTAAGAGGCAGGTGTTAGTTGAGTTGATTCATACATTAGCAGTAACAAAAGATGGTAGCTTAGTTCATGGCTTAGAATTAGAACAATTAAATGGGGAAAATATTTTATGGTACTGGGTTGATTTTAGCTGTCCAAGCGATGAAGAAGCTTCGTTTTTAGATTCTCATTTTAACTTTCATCATCTCGCAATAGAAGATTGCCTTCACTTACTACAGCGCCCCAAATTGGACTATTATGACAAGTACAACTTTTTTGTACTTCATGTATTGAATCAAGACACGCTAGCTGCTGAAGAAATAGATTTATTTATTGGAGAAAATTATATTGTATCCTTTCATTTGGCAGAAATACAAGAAATTCACAACGCAAGGGAGCAAGTCGCATCCAGCAAGGATGCATTATGGAGCGAAGGGCATATCCATGCGGCTTATTTTATTATAGATGAAATAGTTGACCGATATTTTCCTGTCGTTTATATGATTGAGGACAGGCTCGATGAACTTGATAATGATGCTGCAGGAAATTGGACACGAAACTTCGTAGAGCAATTATTTGATATTCGAGAAGAGCTATTGAAACTGCGGAGAACAGTTAATTCAATGAGGGATTTGCTGTATAGAATACTAAATTCCACACATCTGAAATCTTTTAAAAACAATCAGATTTATTTTACAGATATTTATGACCATCTACTGAAACTCTCGGAGATGATTGAAGCAAATAGAGAAATAACAGCAGATATTAGAGATAGCTATATTTCAATAAATTCTGATCGAATGAACACCATTATGACGGTTTTGACCATCATGACGGCAATTTTTGCGCCTTTAACCTTTATCGTAGGGATATATGGTATGAATTTTGATAACATGCCCGAGTTAAGTTGGCGATATGGATATTTTATTGTATTGGGAGTCATGTTATTAATTGGTGTCGTCATGTTTCGTTGGTTTAAAAAGAAGGGCTGGCTGGACTTATATAAATGATACCATTTCAACTATTTAAATTAAAGGGGATGCAGAATGAATCAGATGATCAGATATGTACTTATTATAATTGGATCACTAAGTGTTGCTTTAGGATTTATCGGTATTTTTTTACCATTACTACCTACAACGCCTTTTCTGCTGCTGGCAGCGGTCTGTTATATAAAGGGATCACCAGCTCTTTATCATTGGCTCATAGAGCATAAGCTTCTTGGTAGATTCATTAAAGGCTATTTAAATGGAGAGGGGATTCCTCTCAGAGCAAAGATTTTCAGCATTGCCTTGATGTGGTTGTTTATGGCATATTCTGGTTTCTTTATCGTAAAGATAATGTTTGTTAGAATGATATTGCTTATTACGGCAATAGGTGTTACTTGGCATATATTATCCATAAAAACAAGAATTTAAGCATTGCAAGATAAATAAAAGATGTGTTATTATAGGATAGCAATGAAACCAAATATATGGGCTTTTGGCGCAGCTGGGAGCGCGCCTGACTGGCAGTCAGGAGGTCAGGGGTTCAAGTCCCCTAAGGTCCACCAAAAAAAGAATACTCCATCCTTATGTTGGAGTATTCTTTTTTTTGAATCTAAGTAGGGGACTTGAACCCCTGACCAGAGGGGGTAACGGGGGAGAGTATCTCCACCGTTGTGAGGCACGCCCACAGAAAAAACGTGCCGGATTACCGCTTCGGGGGTAAGGCGCGATAGCGCCAGCCGATAGGGGGTAGCACCCCATTCGGAGAGCGTCAGCGACGGGAAGGGGTTCAAGTCCCCTAAGGTCCACCAAAAAGAAATAGTTTCACCTTTACGGTGGAGCTATTTTTTTTGAATCCAAGTAGGGGAATTAACCCCTGACCAGAGAGGGTTTGGAGGTTGAATTTATCTATATGGTAATGGTATTGTTTACCATCAGTACAATGGGGTATATATTATATATGTTGCAAAAAGGATCAAAAGGTATAAGTGATGTTTACTATTCTCTATGGAACAAAATGTAATCAATATGAGTCTATAGTATAGTATGTAGAAAGGGGAGATATTTTTGAAAACAAGAAAAATTTTATTAGTAGTTTTGGTTCTGTGTTCATTATTGTTTGTGGTTGCTTGTGGTGATCAACGGGGTGTACCTGTATCAGATCCGCAAGATTTACCTGAAGTAGAAGACCAAGAACAAAACGAAGATGAAGTATCTATGGATGGTGATATGGAAGATAACCCACAAGAAGATTTAACTTCTGAGCAGGAAGAACAAACCATAGCCGGTATATTTGTAGGATGGATTGATGGTAATAGTTTTGAAGTGAAAATAGGAGATGACATTTATACAATAAGAACAAGTGAATATGTTGATGTTCCTATGGATATAGATGGTTCTAATGTAGAAGTTTCATTTACTGAAAATGAGCATGGACAAAACATAGCAACATACTTTGTAATAACAAAATAAAAACAAAAACAAGAAGATCCTATAAGAAATTACACGTAAACTGTTGCGTGTAATTTTATTTAGATAAAAAAGATAAGCATTCACCATAAGCATGGGGACGGTGACTTTTCGAAAATAAGCAGAAAAAGAGAACTGAATATTAATATTTATACAAACCAGATATTTATGATAAAATGACTCAAACAAGAGGTGCAAGCATAAGAGGAGGTGCGGCAGAGCATAAACTTCAAAGTGTACCAGGAGTAGGCAAGAAGATTGCAGGTGATCTTGTTCTTATTGGTATAAAAAGCATAAAGGATTTAAGAAACAAGACCCCGAAGAATTATATGAAAGATTATGCAGTTAATAATAGAACTTTCATTTTTAAAACAAATGCGTGATTCCAGATATAGAAAGTGCGCTATAAATTAAAAGTAGGCCCATGACAATATTAAATTGTCTTCTGTATTTTGATAGAAACTTATTAAATAAAGAGCCGAATAAGGCCCAGCATGAGGTAGACATAAAGCCTACGAAAGTAAAGAAAAATGAAAAAAGAATCAAAACAATATTTGCTTTATAGTAAGGAATAATAAAATTGGATATTACCGTTATGCCGTAAAGTATAAGCTTTGGATTAACAAACTGCATGGTCATACCAGTAAAAAATGAATTCAATTGGTTTCCATCTTTATTAGGTTTGCCTGACTTGCTTTCATTTGAAATTTCTTCTTCATCATTATGCTTATGAGTTTCTTCTTTACTTTTTATGATTTTAATGGCTAGATAAGTCATATATCCTGCGCCTAAAAGCCCCATAAATATTCTAATTTTAGGCATTAGATTAAAAAGCATAAGATTAAAAAAGCTACAAAGAACCATAATGATAAAAAAGCCTGTGGAAATACCAAGAAGAAATTTTAAAGTTTTTTTATAACCAAACTTACTTGCGTTTGCCATAGCCATTATGTTATTAGGGCCAGGTGTAAAGGTAATAACAAAAACATAGGCAAGTAATGCACTTAAATTAAACATATAAGATCTCCTTTTAGAAAAATGTATGTAAGGGCATTTATTTTTACGCTTTATTCTATATCATTTTACAAGTACTGGCAAATGTGACTAAGTGACAAGCTAAGCGGTTGAGAAAGGCAAGAATTTCGACCACAATTTAATGAAACCAAAGGAGACCTCTTTATGACAAATATATTTAAAGTCATTCTACTTTCAGCAATAATCGTGTTAATGACCAGTTGTACAATGGATGAGAGTACAAAATCAAGAGTCATAATAACGGGTTATTATGACAAACCAAGTTCTTTAGAGGATGAAGGCGCCATGGTTTTGGATGGACTGTCCGAAGGTGAATTTATTGAGATTGTCATACAAGGTGAAATAAAAGACTTTCAACATATTAGATTAGAATGGGATGCCACTACAAATGACTTAATAGAGAAAGAAACCATAAATCAATTTAATCAACTAAAAAACCAAACAATGGTTATACGAACCTATATGCCGGAAGGGATACCTTCAGAAAAGGTTAAATGGAGTAGCATAAATGGAAATGACTATGAGTTTATGATTGCGGACCTAAATAGTGAATTGGAATTTGAGTTAGAATAAAACATTAAAAGAAATTTCGGAGGTAGAAATTAAAATGAAAGTATCTGTTATTATGGGACATCCAAACAAGAAAAGCTTTAATTATGCCATTGCAGAAGCCGTCGTGAGCCAATTGACAGGATTAGGGCATGAAGTACTTTTCCACGATTTATATGAAGAAGGTTTTGAAGCAGTTATGACGGGCTACGAATTGGTAAACGGTGTTTCCAAAGATGCACTTATTGAACAGCATTGTAAAGAAATCGAAGAAGCAGAAGGAATTATCATCATTCATCCAAACTGGTGGGGACAGCCCCCAGCCATTTTGAAAGGCTGGGTAGATAGAGTATTAAGGATGGGTTTAGCATATGATGAGAGGAAAGATGACAAAGGGGTAAGCTCACCAATAGGGCTATTAAAAACCAAGGTGGCTATTGTATTCAACACCTCCAATACTCCAGAGCAACACGAAGTAGAAGTGCTTAAAGATCCCCTTGAAACAATATGGAAAAACTGTATATTTAGCTTTTGTGGTGTGAAGAATTTTCATAGGAAGATGTTCAGAATAATCGAATCAAGTACACTTGAAGAACGCAAAGGGTGGTTGAAAGAAGCAGAAGCTATGGTGAATGAACACTTTGCTCTAATAGATAAGAAGCAAATGATAAATGGAGACGAATAGGGTGGAGGAAATAATAATTGGCGGTAAATATAAGCACTTTAAAGGGAAATATTATAAAGTGCTACATTTAGCAAGACATAGTGAAACAGAAGCATATATGGTTGTTTATCAAAAATTATATGACGATTTTAGTGTTTGGGTAAGACCCATAGATCTTTTCCTAGGATATAAAGAAATAAATGGAGAAAAAATTAGGAGATTTCAGATAATCGAATAAGTGTCATTTTGATGCTTTATCTATTCCCAAAATTGATAAATCCTTTGATACTGAGGAGGTAGGCTATGAAGATTAAAATTTTATTATCAAATTGCTGTGGAAGTCATGGTAAACGAGATGCATCTATAGAAGATAATGTTAATCAGGCCCTAGAGGAACTAAAATTAAGTGCAGATGTCCAAAGAATATATGATTTTCAAGAAATTTGGAAATATGGCGTCAATCAACCACCGGCACTCGTTATAGAAGAAAAGGTTGTTTTTAAGGGTGGAATACCCTCTGTTGAGGATATTCGAAAAATATTAAGTAATTATTAAAAGACAAAAACTTTCTATTTTGATGGCTTTGAACGTTTTGAAACTCTTTTAACAGTAGAACCTACTTTCTTGCCATTTTCCATGCCAACATTCGCACCATCCTTTGGGAACATTTTTCTTATTTCCGCGTTGGATTTTTCACGGGTTTTCATTAAATTTTTGTTGTTATCCATATGGATACCTCCATTTCTTATGAGTTAATTTAAGATTATTATTTTCTCCCTAATATAGAAGCTTTATACCTCAGTCGTCATGACCTCCATTGACGGGAGCCAATGGGCCACATGGGATAATGGAACAACCCACCAACTCTATGAAGCAGCTTTTGGAAATGATACTTTAATCATTATTGGTGAAGGAGGACTGATTCTACAATCAGATTCACTATAATTTCACATATCATACATTTAAAAATGGTTAACAATAAACTTTTGATTTTACGCACAAATCAAACATCAGAGTGTTCGATTTATACAAACACTCTGACATTTAGTATAAAGTTAAAATTTTGTTGCAATCCGCGATATGGATGGTGACAGACTTTATTGGCAAATATCTAATATAGTATACAAATACACTTTGCATGCATTAATAATATCATCGATTGGACAAAATTCCTCTTCGGAATGTGCCGATGACAGTTGACCTGGACCGTAAACTATTGTCTCAATTCCTCCAGCATGATTTAGGATTCCTCCATCAGTCCAGGCAGGGAAAGTAGAAACTTCACACTTTTTTAAAACTCTCATATTTGCATCTTCTAGAGTTTTAAATATTGTGGAAGATTGATTGCAAACAAGTGGGGGAAAGCCTATTTTGTTGCTTTCATCCCTCATTAAATATACTTCCGCTTTAAGGTCCGGATCCTCTTTGCTTAATTTTGAAATTATTTCCTTTAGTTCATCTATTATTAATATAGAGCTTTCACTGGGGAGCCACCTTCTATCTATCTGTAGCGTACAGTCCCCAGCAACTGTACTAGGCTGAGTGCCCCCTTTTATTAGTCCTAAATTTAATAATGCAGGTCCAATAATAGGGTGAACTCTTTGACTTATTTCCGGCAGGAGATTATTTTGAATCTCGGTTATTATTTTATTCATCTTTGCAATTGCATTAATCCCTTTTTCAGGGGTTCCCCCATGAGCATATTTCCCCTTAACTGAGATTTCTACCCATTCCAAGCCTCTATGACCATTATGAATTTCTAAATTAGTAGGTTCCCCAACAATTGCATATTTTGCTTTCGGGCCATTTTCTACAACATGTTTTGTGCCATAATTCCAATACTCTTCATCTATTACTCCAGTAAAGTGTACAATTCCATCAAGTTTAATATTAGCACGCTTGATTAGCAATATAGCCATTACCATAGCAGCAATGGCTCCCTTCATATCTACTGCTCCACGACCATATATTTTTCCGTCCTTAATATAACCTTGAAAAGGGTCAATACTCATGTTTTCAACACTGACTGTATCTAAATGTCCGTTTAATATTAATGATTTATCTTCATTTATTCCATTACCATAAGAGCCAATCACATTTGGTCTACCGTCAAGAACTTCAACACAATACGAATCAATATTATTTTCCTTAAGTAGTTTGTCAATAAACTCAGCCAATTCCTTTTCCTGATTAGGCAACCCATGATAACTTGGAATAGACACAAGTTTTTGTGCTAGTTTTATCAATTCATCTTCTTCAAAAATCTGCAGTGAACTTTCATAGTCATCTAAATTCACTTATTTTACCTCCAATGATCATGATTTTATTTGTACTATCCATAATTTTAGAAGGGTCCATATTCAATTTTAACTGCAACAATCATAAAAATTACATTTACGATATACCATAATCCCATTAACGGTAAAATCCATTTTGCCCATTTTTGCCAAGGTACGCCTGCGACTCCTAATGCCCCAATAAAGTAACCTGATGTAGGCCAAAAAATATTAGAAAACCCATCGCCAATTTGATACGCCAGAACTGCTGTTTGTCTTGTCAAACCAATCAAATCACTTAATGGTGATAAAATAGGCATAGTGACTGCGGCTTGCCCGCTACCTGACGGTATAAATAAATTTGTAAAGCTTTGTATTACCATCATGCCAACTGCTGATATAGTCTTAGGCAAATTCTGCAAAGGAACAGATAACGCCATTATTATTGTATCTAATATAACTCCATCTCTTAGGATAACTAAAATACCTCTTGCGAAGGCAACTATAACAGCAGCATAGGTCATTTGTTTAGCGCCCTCAACGAAGTTCTCAAAAACTTCATTTATGGTTAATCCACCAAGTAATCCTCCTATTATTGCCATTCCTAAGAATAATCCAACTAATTCATTAATCCACCAACCTAATTTTGCCATACCAATTGGAAGTAGAATAAATGTAACTATTAAAGTTAATAAAGCAAGTTTATGCTTTGTAGTAAACTCTGCATTTGTATCCAGATTCAGATTTCTTTTTTGATCAAGTTCATATACTGGACTTGATTTTGGGTTCTTCTTAACTTTATTTGCATACAGAACAACAAATGTTATAGCAATGGTTGTTTGAATCAGAAAGAAAACTAGCCTCAGTAGAGCTCCTGAGAATAATGGTAAGCCTGCAATTCCCTGTGCTACACCTACTGTAAAAGGATTAAACAATGCTGTTGCAAATCCAACACCCATACCGACTAATCCTATGGCAGCCCCGGTTATCGAATCATAACCTAATGATATAGCAAGAGGGACGAAAATTAACATTAAAGCAATAGTCTCTTCTGCAGCCCCATAAGTTGCACCGCCTAAGGCGCAAATGAACATAGCAATAATGATAGCTATATACTCTTTCCCTTTTAATTTTACAACCAACTTTCTCATACCAGCATCAATTGCGCCCGTTGATTGAATAACATAAATTGAAGCCCCGATAAATAATATGAATATAATAATCCAAGCAATTTCATCTGCTCCTTGAGGAATAGATTTTAGTATGTCTGCTGGACCTTGCGGATTACTATCTACATAGGTAAAGCTATTAGGATCAACTACTTGGCGCCCGTTCTCTTCAATCATCTGATATTGCCCTGCTGGTACAATCCACGTCAAGATTGCAACAATAATAATCATGAAAAATAAAATAGCATAAGTATGAGGTATTCTCTTGAATAATTTCATTTTATCTTCTTATCCTCCTAAAACTTCTTATTTTTTTTCTTGTATTACCCATAGCAATATAGTAATTTGCGAAAATGAAATTCATTTTCTATTTAAGAAAAATAAACCATGTTAATCCCTCCTTATTAAGCAGTACCTTTAAAAAATGCAATAATCATACCAGTTTTGAAATTTTTACTAAAGGTGTTTAAATGTCTATATTTTATATATTTTTTAAAAAAAAGTATTTTTTTCATTGCCGAAAATCCGTCTTATAAATGAAATAGGCAAGGTCTATAATTATGCTTTGAGAGATATGCCGATATTTAAGCAGATGACCATTTTTTGTCATATTTATAACTGTTTAAATATAAAAGTGTAGGATTTCTACGGGCAAACAAAAAAGATGTTGAAGAACAACACCTTGTTATAGCGTATAGAAAATAAAAACAGATTGGAAAAACTCAATTCCTAAAGGCAAGGCATGACAAATAAAGCGAAGGTGAAACATTATGGAGTGGATAAATTATTTCAAGATAGCTAAGATAAAGGGCTGTTTACAGTTGCAGGCGAATGGAGGGGAAGGCGTATTCGTATTTTACTGGAAATAGTGCAGATTGGTGAGGATAAGATTTAATGTTTAAATTCGTAAGAATAAACAGATGAAAATCAAGGAAATATTAAAATACAAGGAATAGTAAACTGGGGAGACTTGTGTGCCGAACGGTACGTACGGTGGGTAGAGTGAGGTTGAATAAATAGTGAATATCTCCTACCCGATTTTATATTGATGAGATGCCTAGGATTTTCAATCTATATTGTAATGTCTGCCGTGGCATGTCAAGTACTATAGATGCTTTACTTACATTTCCATTACATTTTTTTAAAGTTTCGATAATAATTTTCTTTTCTAGAATATTAAGAGTGTCTCTTAGTGGCTGATTTTTTGGGAAATCTATAACATTATATTGGGATTGTAGATAGAGATTTATAGATAAACTATCTATAATATTAGTAGGTAAATCTTTCAAGTCTATCCATTCATCTAAAACAACATTCATGGCATGCTCAATGCAATGCTGAAGCTCTCTTACGTTACCCGGCCATGAATAATTTTGAAAAATCGACATAACTTTTGAATTAACACCCATAACCTGTAAATTCAACTTTTTATTATAGTGTGAAATAAAATATTCAACAAGTATAGGGATATCAGACATTCTTTCCCTCAATGGTGGAATTTTAAAAGATACGACGTTAAGACGGTAGAATAAATCATTTCGCAGTTGTTTTAATCTAACAGCTTCTACAGGATCAATATTTGTGCAGGCTATTGTTCTAACGTTTACAGTGCGCAACTTTGAGTCGCCAACCCTTCTAAAAGTGCCTTCCTGAAGCGTTCTCAGAATTTTACTTTGTAGCTCTAATGGCATTGCGTTTATTTCATCCAATAATAGCGTTCCACCATCCGCAAGTTCAAAAAGGCCGGGTTTATCCTGTGCTCCTGTAAAACTACCTTTTACTGTTCCGAAAAGAATGCTTTCAAATAAGGTAGATGGAAATGCCGAACAATTTTGAGCAATAAATGGGGCTGTTTTATTACTGTGGTTGTGTATGGCTTGTGCTAGAAGTTCTTTACCCGTACCTGTTTCTCCGTAAATTAAAATACGAGAAGAAGTTCTCGAAACCCTTTTAGCGGTGTGTTTCAAATTTAGAAATTTTTGATCTTCAGTAATAATATCTTCAAAAGTATACTTAATATTATTGCTTAATGTTTCTTCCTTGCATTCCGTTTTTTTATAAAGGTCGCCCTTCATATTTCGATCAACTAATTCTCTCATTGTTGTAATGTCCCTTGAAACATCACAGGCCCCGATAATCTGCCTATTATATATGAGCGGAAAAGTCGAAAAAAATATTTTTACCAGTTTTCCTGTTTTTGTTTCGTATGTTTGAAATTCCTCTAAAATAGGTTGTTGAGTCTTCTGTACTTTAATCATGGTACTATTTTCTTTGCCCAAATAAGGATAAATTTCAGAAATGTGTTTGCCAATTACATCTTTTGCCTTTAAACCATCTATTTTTTCTGCAATTGAATTATAAAACGTGAATATTTCTTGGGAATTAATAACAGTTATTCCTACATCTGCTCGATTCATAATCTGTCTTAAATAAGCATTCTCTTCTTGCAAATCATCAAAATCCATTACATTTCCCCCGTAAATATTTGCGATACTTAATAATATATTATCAGAAAGTGTTAAAATTATCAATAAGTCAACTGTTATTCTATGGAGGATATTAGTTTAATCCATGAGCTTAATGTTCATTGTTGTTTGTGGTTTCATGCGGAAGCATAATAAAGAATCTTATGGGTTTAACATCTTTTTCCCTTGTAATGTTTATGATATACTACATTCAAATTAATCAATGATGAGATACGTGTGGCCTGATCATCTCCCGCTGCGATTTCCATGTCAAAATAAAAAGCCATAACATCCCCTTGGATAAGGAGAAAAATATTGTGATAATATACTTTTTAATCAATACTTTTGTAGCAATTATATGTTTGGTTTTTGGGTTGTTAATCTGGAAAAAAGGAAAACTGAATCTAATCCATGATTATCAGCTGAAAGGCATAGAGGATTTAAAAGGCTATGGCTCGGCGATAGGTAAAAATTTATTACTATTAGGTTCTTTTTTAATCCTTAATGGTACAATTAGCTTTTTTGATATAATCTCCCTTGATATCCTTAAGATAATATTAAAAATCGGTATTCTTTTAATTTTCATAAACTTTTTTAGAATTCAAAAAAAATATGCAACCAACCTGAAATGAGGCATTGCAAATACAAATAGCAAGAGTACATAACTGTGTTTTTGATTTAGGGGGTAAATATGATAAAAACATTTTTTGTTGTAATGGTCATTATGCATGGATTTATTCATATTATGGGGTTTGTCAAAGCTTTTAATTTAGCTGAAATGAGTCAGCTTACACAGAGCATCTCTAAACCTCAAGGGATACTTTGGTTAGCTGCTGGTCTTCTTTTTTTCACCGTAGCCTTTTTATTTTTTATAGAACAAGACGGGTGGTGGATTCCCGGTATTTTTGCAATTGTTCTTTCCCAAACTTTAATTATTCTTTTTTGGAAAGACGCAAAACTTGGAACGATGCCTAATTTTATTATTCTTTTAGCCGTTATTATTGGGTTTGCGTTTTGGAGTTTTAATGTTCAAGTGAACAAAGAAATAAAAAATGTTCTGGCAGGAAATATCATGAGAGAACAAGTAGTTACTAAAGATATGATTAAAGAGTTACCAATTCCAGTACAGCGATGGCTTAACCATTCTGGTGTGATAGGGAAAGAACAAATCCAGACAGTCTATTTAAGACAAAAGGGGTTAATGAAGTTAAAACCAGATCAAAAAAAATGGATTGACGCTGAAGCGGAGCAGTACTTCACCATTGATGAACCGGCATTCATTTGGCATGTAAGAACATCTATGATGGGTTTGCCTGTTGTTGGCCGTGATTTATTTAATGATGGGCGCGGTGCAATGCAAATAAAATTAGCTGGTCTTATTCCAGTTGTCAATGTTGATAATAATCGAAAAATAAATGAATCAACGATTCAGCGGTATCTGGGAGAGACTATTTGGTTTCCATCTGCAGCCATAAGCCCTTATATCCAATGGGAGCCTATAGACGATTATAGGGCAAAGGCTACCATGTCTATTGGAGAGGTGACGGGTTCTGCAGTTTTTGATTTTAATGATATGGGAGAACTGACAAAGTTTGTCGCTTTACGATATAGAGATACCGATGATGTAGAACCTACTGAGTGGGTTGCCACAATAAAAGAATATGAAAATGTTGGGGGTATTAACATACCTACTAAGCTTGAGGCATCCTGGATTTTGGATGAAGGTGCGTTTACATGGTATAAATTTGAGATATATGACGTTAAATATAATCAGGATTTTAAATAATGGAGGCTGTCTCTTAATAGAATTTGAGACAAATTTTAGTGAAAACTTAATTAAGGATATGAAAATTATGGTACAATCAAAGTATAGAAGCAGTTCGTTATGGACTTTTTGTTAAAAACAATGCTTAAGTAATTTAATAAAATACAAAAGGAGGAATCGTAGTGGCAAAATATTTCACTCGGCTCGGGGATGGTGAAGGTGTTTGGATGTCAAAGGAAGAAATCCGAGAAGATGTTATGGCAGGTATAAACGATGCTGTGACAAAAGGTAAAACACCAAACTTAACGGATGATGACATAGAAAAGCTAATAGAAATCTTAACCATGCCTGAAAAAAATGTAAGTGTTGAACGTGGTAATGAGGGGATTATGACTTTTGACGCAGGCACCCTAAAGCTGCCAGTAAGAGCTGGAATTCCTATGGACAGAATGACGGCGCTTATGACCCATGAACGTGTACTTTGCTCGGATACTATGGAAATGTGCAATGTGGATTATAGTTATAAAGCACTTAAAAATATTGTTTCTGAAGAAGCTATGGCAATGGAACTGGCACAAAAGAATTGTATCTTACCGATTTTTTATGGCGCAATGCCAAATGTAGGACAATATACAAAGCCAGATGGCCCTTTGGATAACTGGACAGAACTGCTCCCCAAAGGAAAAGTCAAAGAGGCAATGGCTGCCCAAGAAGAAGCGGTGGAACTCGCATCTAAAGATATGATTTTTGTAGGAACGCACTTAGCAGAAGCGGGTGCATGTGGCATTCAATTTGATACTTGCGGTGCTAGCGGAGATGCAGACATCTTAGCCGCTCTTATTGCAGCAAAAGAATTGTCATCTAAATTCCCTAATCTTAGTATAGAAATGGGAATGGCAAATGAGTATCATCTAGGTATGCATGGAAAACTTCAGTTTGAAGGTCAAAGACTGGCAGGTCAATTTCCTGCGGCACAGGTAAAATCAGTTGAAGCAGCAGGTGCTCATATTTATGGCTGTGTTGTAAATACAAAGAGCAGTAAATCCTTTCCATGGAACTTAGCACGTTCCATAGCTTTTGTTAAGTCAGCGGTGGCTGTAGCAGACATTCCGGTGGTTGTGAATGCCGGAATGGGTGTAGGAGGGATACCCTTATCCAATACGGCGCCAACAGATGCAACAACCAGAGCATCTAAGGCCTTGATAGAAATTGGAAAAGCTGACGGATTGTAGATAGGCCATGGTGATGCTTACGGGATGGCTTGCATGCATGAAATGGCATCTGGAATGGGCGGAATACGCACTGCTGGAGATCTGGTAGCGCGTATGGTCATGAAGGGCATGAAGCTGAACGTGGCAAAAAAATATGTTGCAGATAAATTGGGATGTACTGTATTTGATCTTTCAGATTCAGCGGCAATGAAGGAGATCAGGGAATCTTTGGACATTGGCACTGTACTGGTGAGAAATGGTGCAAGTATGGGGATGGATGCAAAAGTTAAGATTGCAGATATCTTGGATATTAAAATTCCAAGCGTGGAAGGTCAGAAAATCAGATAAGGACAGGGCTTGCCCCTGTCCCTTATAATTTATATCATCCCAGCAAAAGCCCTACATTCTCTGGCACAATGTAAGCAGACCTGAGCGCAATTTTGTGACATTTGATCAGGAAACCTTGCACATTCTTGACCACAAATTTCACATATGCAGGCACATAAGGCAGCTGTGTTTTTTGCATACATAGAACCACGAGCAATAAAATTGGCTGTTAATCCACAAATATCTGCACAATCTCGTAAAAGCGTAGCTTGTTTTGTTCTCATACCAAAATCTCGGAGTTTCTTAAGGTGAGCAGTCATGTGCTCACAGGTTGCTTCACAATTTTGAATTGTTTTTACCAAAGCTTCATGCATATAATGCCCGGCGACAGGATAACCTGTGTTCATATTTGCAGGGAGTGTTGGATATATTCCATTCATTTTCATTTCTCTCCAATCTCAAAATATTTATTCATAAGCATAATATGCGAAGCTATAAAATAATGTTTGATATTCATTATAATTAAACTTTTGTAATTAAACTTATTATATAATCAAAATGAAAAGAATCGGTAAGGGGATAGAGTTTTCTAAATTGCTTAAACAACATAAAGTTAAGCGAAGAGTCTTGTATGCTGTGATTGCAAATATTGTAAGTGCTATTGCAGGATGCCTAATAATCTGGTATGAATTTATCATTCATTTTTCTTGATAGAGTAGGTGCCTTTGCTTACGCCCATAGTAAGATGTTTTCATGGTAGGGGCTTGTCCCATGGACTGGCTCGCCTTGACACAGAATCCGTGCTGTGTTAAACTTACCTCAAATAATTCGGAAGAAGGGATCGAGAGAGATTCGCGAAAGCGAACGCCGAAGGAGCAAAAAGGCAGAAACTCTCAGGCAAAAGGATCGAACCCTGACGAACTCTGGAGAGTCTGTAGCAACGCTACAGCACCGATGGGGTACCCGGTATATCCGGTAATCTCTCAGGTCAAAGGACAGAGGCCAACAGTAATATGTTGGTCTCTGTCCTTTTTTGTATAATGGAAAATTTCCATTTTCTATTATACAAAAAAGGGGGAGTGCAGAGGGGCGCAGCCACTTTTTTTGTACATATAGCAACGAAATAATAGCAAAAATTAAAGAAGGGGGTGATTAAATGAAAAAAACACCGTTGTACCAAGCGCATTATGACATGGGAGGCAAAATAATTGATTTCGGAGGTTGGGCGCTACCTGTGCAGTACTCAGGTGTTCTGGACGAACACAACCATGTTCGAAACAAGGCTGGGTTATTTGATGTGTCACATATGGGAGAAATAATGGTAAGAGGGACCGAAGCAAGTCTGTATATACAAAGGCTAATAACCAATGACATTTCACAGATAAAAGACAATCAGATTGTCTATACCCCTATGTGCTATTGTGACGGAGGCGTAGTGGATGATTTGCTGGTTTATAAATTTAATGACAAGAAATATCTGTTGGTGGTTAATGCTGCCAATACCGAAAAAGATTATCTATGGATGCAGGAAAATCTTAAAGAAGAGGCAGAAATCCAAAACATCTCAGATGAGTTTGCACAAATAGCGATTCAGGGGCCCAAGTCAGAAACAATCTTACAAAAACTGACCAGATGCCAATTGGAGAAGCTCTCTTTTTATAGTTTTCAAAACAATGTTAATTTGGATGGGATCAAGGCATTGGTATCGCGAACAGGATATACGGGAGAGGATGGTTTTGAAATATATGTTTCACCTACTGAAGCGTTGGAATTATGGAGGAAGCTTCTTGAGGCAGGAAAGAAAGAAGAAATCGTGCCGGCGGGATTAGGCGCCAGAGACATCTTGCGCTTTGAAGCGGGGCTTCCTTTATATGGACAGGAAATCAGTCAAGATATTTCTCCCTTAGAAGCAAGACTAGGTTCTTTTGTTAAATTTGATAAAGGTGAATTCAATGGTAAAGAAGCCCTATTAAAACAAAGAGAGCAAGGAGTAGTTCGAAAACTGGTAGGGATTGAGATGATTCATCGTGGGATACCCAGGTATAACTACAGAGTTCAGTTTAATAATAAGGATATTGGTTTTATTACAACGGGCAACCATTCGCCAGCGCTTGGAAAAGATATAGGCTTAGCCTTAATAGCAAGGGAGTATGCTCAAATTGGGAATAAAATAGAGGTTATCATCCGAGAAAAGAAATCAGAGGCGATCATCATACAGCTTCCTTTTCTCCAAAAAAAATATAAAAAGTAAAGGTTAAATTTGAAAGGAGAAACAAGAAAATGAATATTCCAGCAGATCTTAAATACACAAAGAAACATGAATGGGCAAGAGTAGAAGGCGACCTGGTCTATGTTGGCATTACAGAATACGCCCAGAATTCCTTGGGAGATATTGTTTTTGTTGAGCTACCATCAGTGGGAGATATCATCACAAGTGGTGAGGCTTTTGGGGTGGTAGAATCGGTGAAAGCCGCATCTGACATCTATTCATCTTTGTCAGGTATTGTTAAAGAGGTGAACAATGAATTGATTGATCATCCTGAAAGAATCAATCAAAACCCTTATGACAGTTGGATGATGGCCATTGAACCATCTAAAGCATCAGAACTGGAAGTGCTTCTTGATGCCAGTGCATATGAGAAGCTGTGTTTGGAGGAAGCTTGAGTATGAGCAGATATATACCCAGTACACAACTGGAAAAAACAATGATGCTACAGGAGATGAATTGTGAGTCTGTAGATAGACTTTTTGATGATATTCCTTTAAAAGTCTGTCTCAATCGTAGCCTTAGATTACCTGAGGCACTTTCTGAAATGGAATTGCGCACTCATATGAAAGAACTGGCTGCTAAGAACATTAGCAATGAAGAAAATAGTTGCTTTTTGGGGGCAGGCGCTTATGATCACTATATCCCCAGCGCCATAGATCATATTGTGAGTCGGTCTGAGTTTTACACAGCCTATACGCCTTACCAACCGGAAATTAGCCAAGGTACTTTGCAGGCTATCTTCGAATATCAGACGCTAATCTGTGAACTGACAGGAATGGACGTTGCCAATGCATCCGTTTATGATGGTGCAACCGCTATAGCGGAAGCGGCAAGCATGGCTTGTAAGATTACACGCAGAAATGAGATTATCGTTCCCCGTACAGTTCATCCACAGTATCGAAGAACCCTTAGTACATATGCACGTTTTAGAGGATATAAAATAGTGGAGTTAGACTACCTAAATGGAGTCACAGACTTTACGAGTCTTGAGGGATTGATAAACAAAGAAACCGCGGCACTTATTGTACAAAACCCGAATTTCTTTGGCGCAATAGAGAAGGTAAAACAATTGGCTGAGTTAGCAAAAGAGCATGGAGTCCTTGTGATTGCATGCGCCGATCCCATATCTGTAGGCATTCTTAAATCGCCAGGAGAAATGGGAGCAGATATTGTTGTTGGAGAAGGTCAAGCTTTAGGGAATCCTTTAAGCTATGGGGGTCCTTATTTAGGGTTTTTTGCTACCAAAGATAAATACTTGCGCCAAATGCCAGGGAGAATCGTAGGCCAGACTATAGATAAAAACCATAACAGAGGATTTGTCTTAACCATGCAAACCAGGGAACAGCATATTCGGCGAGAAAAAGCGGCTTCAAATATTTGCTCAAACCAGGCGCTTAATGCCCTTGCTACCACAGTATATCTGACGCTTTTAGGAAAACAAGGACTTAAAGATGTGGCATCCCTGTGTCTGCAAAAAGCACATTATGCTTACAATAAATTAATAGAGACAAACTATTTCAGTGATTGTTTTCCCCAACCTTTCTTCAAAGAATTTGTTATTAAAAGCCAACTTCCCCTTGAGGAATTAAATCAAGCACTACTTAAAGACGGGATTATAGGTGGATATAACCTTGAAAACGATTATCCGGAATTAAAAAAATGCTGGTTGGTTGCAGTTACTGAAAAAAGAAGTAAAGAAGAAATAGACAGACTTGTAAGAAAGGTGGGAGGCATTTATGAATCAGAAGTTAATATTTGAAATCAGCAGAGCAGGTAGGAAAGGATATTCTTTACCAAATTGTGATGTGCCAGTTGAATCAATTGAAGATATGATTCCCAATGAATATCTAAGAGAAACGGAGTTAGATTTACCGGAAATAAGCGAAGGAGATATGGTACGGCATTTTACTGCTTTGTCAAGATGCAACTATGGCGTTGATACTGGTTTTTATCCCCTGGGTTCTTGTACCATGAAATATAACCCTAAAATAAATGAGGATGTTTCTCGGATGGATGGGTTTACTGGAGTCCATCCAGCTTTGCCGGATTCAGCAGTGCAGGGATGTCTGGAACTGCTGTATAAAATGGACTTGATGCTGGCAGAAATCACAGGCATGGAAAGAGTGTCTCTCCAGCCTGCAGCAGGTGCCCATGGTGAATTGGCAGGGCTAATGATTATGAAAGCCTATCACGAAAATTGCGGAAACGAACAACGTAAAACAATCATTGTGCCGGATTCGGCTCATGGAACCAATCCTGCTTCTGCCGCTATGGTGGGCTACGAAGTTATTGAAGTAAAAACAGATAGTCGAGGTAACGTAAATCTATCAGAATTAAGAGAGTTGATGAGTGATCAAGTGGCTGGAATGATGTTAACAAATCCGTCTACTCTGGGTTTGTTTGAGGAGAACATTTGCGAGATTGCAGATATTGTCCATGATTCTGGGGGGTTAATCTATTATGATGGAGCAAACCTAAATGCGATTATGGGGGTCACTCGGCCTGGTGACATGGGTTTTGATATCGTTCACTTGAACCTCCATAAAACATTCAGTACGCCTCATGGCGGAGGTGGTCCGGGTTCGGGCCCAGTGGGTGTCACAAAAGACCTTGTGCCATTCTTACCCACTCCAGTCATACAATACAAAGAGGGTCAGTATATACGAGACTATAACCGTCCATTCTCCATTGGTCAAATCAAATCCTTTTATGGAAATTTTGCCGTTATCATAAAGGCCTATGCCTACATTATGACAATGGGGGCTAAGGGATTACATGGTGTTTCCCAGACAGCAGTTTTAAATGCCAATTATTTGTTGAATAAGCTCAAAAAAGACTATCAACATCCTTATGATAGGGCTTGCATGCACGAGTTTGTTCTTTCAGGACAGCTTCAAAAAAACAAAGGCGTATCTACTTTGGATATGGCAAAACGGATGATAGATTACGGCTTTCATCCGCCCACGATATATTTCCCAATGATTATTAAAGAAGCTATGATGTTCGAACCCACAGAAACAGAAAGTCGAGAGACCCTGGATGCTGCGGCTGAAGTTTTAATTCGTATAGCCCGTGAAGTCGAAGAGAATCCGGAGCTTATTAAAGAAGCACCTCATCATACAAGCGTTGGAAGGTTGGATGAAGTTCAGGCGGTACGGGAACCTGTTTTAAGGTGGAGGCCTTAATCCTCAACTTTCTGAATATAGTTAAGGCTACTTTGTTTTAGGCTCACATATAAAACACCGCTGGTATTCAGTGCCGCGTAAATAACTTGAGATATATTTTTGATGTTGCGCTTTGCAAGTTCCTTTTCGTGTTAAATGATTTTGTTTGAGGTTTTGGTCGAGAATTCGCCCATCTTTAATGATTTCAGTTGACATACCTTTATAGGGGGTACTTAAGTTCATATCTTTAGGCGTAAGATTTAAATGCTGAGACTTTTTTAATACACTTAACCGTCCATGTGGCTCTAAAACTGCAAATTCAACTTCACTAAAATCAAAGACATCTTTTTCCCGGAGTTGGGATTCCAAGTTATCTAAGTGGTACCTTAATTTTTTCATATTTTTTTCAAGAATTTGACCATTTGTATGACAACCACGGGTTCACCTTCTGCAATCTTTCTAAGCCAAAGACTTTTAAGATGAAGGTAGTCAGAAGTAATAGCTAAAAGAGCAAGTAAGACAGGAGCGATAAGCACCCACATGCCTTCAACCATTTGCACCACATAAGAACCTGAAATAGAGCCAATGGTTATGGCAATAGTAAAATCAAAATAGGACATTTGGGCAAGGAGTTTTCTGCCGATGCCTCTTGATAATATGATTAATATGAAAAAGATTAAGAATGATTTCCATGTTACTAAAATAAGCTGGTCCATATTACACCTCTTCCAATAGTTCTTTTAAAGGGCATTACAATAAGAATAGAATTCCCCAAAATAAAAATATTATTGCTTTGATAATTAAACTTTTAAGGGAATCCATCTTTAAAGGTTTTTTTTACCTTTTCATTTTTAAATAAGGTAAAAAAAGGTATAATGTAAACAAATGAGTTATTATGTCGATTTATATAATAGTAGTAAATTAAACAGCTTATTTGAAGAAGGTGAGAGATTATGAATCAAGCATTTTACCAACTTTTGTTTGAAAAATCCAATATGCCCATGGCGGTTCTTGAAAAGGGTATTTTTATAGAATGCAATCATGCATTACTGAACTGTCTAAAATTTCAATCTTTTGGTCAAGTGGTGGGAAAGAGTCCCTATGAAATATCTCCTGAGTTTCAATTAGGTGGGCAGAGCTCTAAGATTAATGCGCAAAAGTTTTTGGACGAAGCATGCTTTGAAAATAGAGAATTTGAATGGTTGCACCTAGATGGAGAAGGAGAGACCCGTTGGTTTAAAATTATGCTTTCTCCTATAGAAAGTAAAGAAAAGATTGTCTTTTCTGTATGGAGAGATATAACAGAAAAGAAAGAGGCGGAATCAGAGTTAGAAAAACAAAATGAAATGATTAATACGTTCTTCGCACTTACAGCAGATTTAATTGATATAACAGATTTAGAGGGACGTTTTATTTTGACCAATCACGCATGGGAGGAAACTTTAGGCTATTCCGATGAAGAACTTGCTAGATTAACCTATAAGGATTTGGTGCATCCTGATGATATGGAGGGCTTTAATCAAGCGCAGAAAAGGTTAGAAGCCTATGAATCTGTCCAAGATTTTATTGTTCGATTAAGGCACAAAAATGGATCTTATCGCTTTGTAGAATGGAGAAGTATCAGGGTTGGTGATTTGTATTATGGTGCAGACTGGGATGTAACGGAAGAAATGGACGCAAAGGAAAAATTACGCATCAGTCAAGACAGACTCTCAAGCCTTTTTATAAATATGGAAGAAGGGGTGGTGCTTCATAAAATGGTATATGATGATGAAGGAGCCCCTCACAACTATGCACTTATAGATGCGAATTCTGCATTTTATAGACATACTGGGGTTAAAAATAAAATTGAAGAAGGGGTTCTTGCAAGTGATTATTATCAATCAAATATTCCCCCTTTCTTAAAGGAATATGCAGAGGTTGTTCGCACTGGACAAACCTATGAGTTTGATACTTATTACCCACCTTTAGGCAAATACTTTAAAATATCTGCCTTCAGTCCTCAAAATGGCTATTTTGCAACTGTTTTCAGTGATGTTACACAACAGAAAAAATATCAAAAAGTACTTTATTCAGAAAAGGAACGGTTAAGAATCACCCTGAAATCTATTGGAGATGGGGTGATTACAACGGACGCTGAAGGAAATGTTACTTTAATCAATTCCGTGGCAGAAGTATTAACCGGATGGAAGCAAGAGGAAGCGGCGGGAAAACCTTTAGCAGAAATATTTCACATTATTAATGAAAAAACTAGACGAAGATGTAAGAATCCTGTAGAAAAAGTATTAAAAGAAGGTAAGGTTGTAGAACTGGCAAATCATACGGCGATAATATCTAAAGAGGGTGTTGAAAAAATAATTGCAGACAGTGCAGCCCCTATTCGGGATATAGATGGAAAGATTCTCGGGGTGGTTCTTGTTTTTAGAGATGTAGATGAGGAAAAGAAAAAAGAAGAAGAAATTATATACATAAGCTTTCATGATGTATTAACGGGGCTATATAACAGAGCCTTTTTTGAAGAAGAGCTGAAAAGAATAGATGCGAAAAGAGATTGGCCATGTTCTATTATCATTGGAGATGTCAATGGCTTGAAATTTACCAATGATGTTTTTGGACATGCTGAAGGGGATCGTGTACTAAAAAGAATAGCAAAGATTTTAAAAAAATCTTGTAGAGATCAAGATATTCTTGCACGCTGGGGTGGTGATGAATTTATTATTTTGTTGCCTGAGACAGATGAGAGTCAAGCAGATCAGATATGTACAAAGATATTGGAAGAATGCAATAAAAAGGTAAGTAAAACTATAAAGCTAAGCATTTCTTTAGGTCGAAGCACGAAAAAAAGCCAGGAAGAGACTTTCACTCACATTATAAAAATGGCAGAAGAAATGATGTATCGCCATAAGCTTTTGGAAAGCAAAAGCTTTAGAAGTTCTGTGATTACTTCTTTAAAGAAATCATTGTTTGAAAGAAGCAATGAAACAGAAGAGCATGCAGATCGAATGGCAAAATTGTGTGTGGAAATAGGGCGGAGCTTGGGACTTAATGAAAGCGAATTAGATGATTTGAAATTATTGTCCATGCTTCATGATATCGGAAAAATTGCCATTAGTGACAGAATACTTTTGAAGCCAGGCCCCCTCACAGACCAAGAGTGGGTAGAAATGAAAAAGCACTCTGAAATTGGCTATAGAATAACACAGGTTTCTCCTGAATTGTTGCAATATGGAGATTATATCCTTTCCCATCATGAAAAATGGGACGGAACAGGATATCCCCAAGGTTTAAGGGAAAAGGAAATTGGATTATTGTCTCGTATTGTTGCCATTGCAGATGCCTATGATGTTATGACACATGAACGCATTTACAGCAAAGCAGTTTCTCACGAGAAAGCCATAGAAGAAATTAAGAGGTGTTCAGGCACTCAATTTGATCCGGAAATTGTTGAAGAGTTTTTGAAGTTGTATGGAGAAGACAGTAAGCAAAAGAGGTAAAGAGAGATAATAAAAAAAAGAAAGGTTCGAAAATAGTTTTTCAAGGCCTTTCTTTTTAGGAGTATTTAATTTTCAGTTATTGCTGATTCAGGTTGTTGTTTTGACTCAAGAAATTCATCCGATCGTTCAGATATTGTAAATGTCGATCCATATCAGACTTCATGATATTATACATTTGTTTTGCCTGAGGATCTTCTGTTGATTCCCCCATCATGGCGTAAGACCCTTTTGAAGCTTCACTTGCTGCAATTGCTTTTTGTAAGTCACTTTTAACTGTCACTTGGTTCACCTCCATTTTATTAAGAACTCTTTCTATTTTTCCAAGTTCATTTAAAAAAATGTAGTATTTTTGAAAATTATTTAACTCATGGCTCAGCTTCTCATTACTCTCATGGCATTTAGAATGGCCAAGATGGCAACGCCTACGTCAGCAAAGACAGCCTCCCACATAGTTGCAAGACCCCATGCACCCAGTAAAAGAACCATACCCTTTACAGCTAAAGCAAAGCATATATTTTGCCATACAATGATTCTTGTCCTTTTAGCAATTTTAAGAGCAGTAACCAGTTTGGAGGGTTCGTCTGTCATGAGTACGATATCTGCGGCCTCTATGGCAGCATCGGAGCCAAGACCGCCCATTGCTACACCAATATCCGCCTGTGCCAATGCAGGTGCATCATTGATGCCATCACCGATAAACATGACTTTTCCTTTGGATCCCTGATTCTTTTTTAACTGTTCTAACCTTTCAATCTTCTCATGAGGTAGTAATTCAGTATAGACATGATGAATATCTAAAAGCCTGCCGACGCTTTCGCCAGTAGCCTTGCTATCTCCAGTAAGCATTATAATATCTTTTATTCCCATTTTCCTAAGGGACTGTATCGCTTCTGCACTATCTTCTTTAACTTCATCAGAAATGACAATATAACCGGCATATGATCCATCAACTGCTAAATAAACAATAGTGCCTTCAGCGATTGGCTCTTCAAACATAATATTTTCCTTTTTCATGAGCTTGATATTGCCTGCAAGAACGGTTTTTCCTCTAACAACAGATTTCATGCCATGGCCTGAGATTTCTTTGTAATCTGCAATTACATTTTGATTAATAGAACCTCTGTAAGCTTTTAAAATTGAAAGAGCAATGGGATGATTGGAAAAACTTTCTGCATAAGCGGCATATTCTAATAATGTGTCTTGAGTAAATAATGACGTAGGTACAACGTCAGTGACTTTAAAAACCCCTTTAGTTAAAGTGCCTGTTTTGTCAAAAACCAAAGCAGTTACATCATTTAGTGCCTCAAGATAATTGCTTCCCTTAATCAATATCCCATTTTTTGAAGCGCCGCCGATTCCGCCAAAAAAGCCTAATGGAATAGAAATAACTAAGGCACAAGGACAAGAGACAACTAAGAACACCAAAGCCCTATTGATCCACTCAGAAAAAGTTTGAGAAGGAAACAACAAAGGGGGGAAAAGAGCTAACGCAGCAGCAGAGAACACAACAAAAGGGGTGTAGTATCTTGAAAATTTAGTAATAAAATTTTCCGTAGGGGCCTTATGGCTGCTTGCATTTTCAACTAAATCCAGTATTTTTGAAACTGTTGATTCTCCAAAAAATTTGGTCACTTTTACGGTTAACAAGCCATTCATATTAATGGATCCAGACAATACTTCATTGCCGGGATGTGTGTCTCTTGGAAGGGATTCACCAGTTAATGCAGAGGTGTCCATCATGGATTCACCTTCTATGACAATGCCGTCTAAAGGAACACGTTCCCCTGGTTTAATAAGAATTATGTCACCTGGAACAACTTGTTCTGGAAAAACTTTTCGTAGAGTGTTTCCCTCTTTTAGATTTGCAAAGTCCGGTCGAATATCCATTAGAGCACTAATGGATTTACGAGAACGATGGATGGCCATATTTTGAAAAAACTCTCCAATCTGGTAGAAAAGCATAACGGCAACACTTTCAGGAAATTCCTTTATGGCAAAAGCACCCATGCTTGCCACAGACATAAGAAAGTTTTCATCAAAGATTTGACCTTTTAAAAGATTTCCGCCGGCTTTAAAGAGAACTTTCTTTCCTACTAAAATATAACTGATAAAATAAATTACAATTTCTGTTTTAGGTGAAAAATTAATTAATAGTGCGATTATAAAAAGAATGGAACCAGAAATGAGTAAAATCATTTCTTTTTTATCTATGATTTCATTATGACTATGAGAATGCTCATTTTGTCTTTCCTTTAATTTTATGACGACATGAGGCTCAATTTCTTTTATAATGATTGATAATTGTTTCGAGATATTCGATAAACTTCTTTCTTGAGTTGCTTTTATGGTGAGGGTTTGAGTAGCAAAATTAAATGTTGCGGAACGAATACCCTCCAATCTACCTATTGATTTTTCAATTTTAACAGCACAATTACTACAATTCAAACCTTCAAGAATGAACTCGCTTTTATTCTCTTTTGGCATAGTCTCACCTTCTCCTAAAAGAAGAATCCTTTCATTTTATTATTCATTGATATGATTGAGCCCTTGATTAAATATTTGTTGGATATGATGATCATCTAAAGAATAATAAACGACCTTACCATCCTTTCTGAATTTTACAAGCCTTGCCTGCTTTAACACTCTTAGCTGATGAGATATTGCCGACTGTGTCATATTGAGAAGTGCCGCCATATCACATACGCACATTTCTGAAGCAAAAAGGGCATACAGTATCTTAATACGCGTCGTATCACCAAAAACCTTAAACAGTTCAGCTAAGTCATAAAGGCTTTCTTCCTTAGGCATATGAGCCTTTACTTCGTTTATGATATCTTCATGAATGATGGTGGATTCGCAGCGATCCATTAGAGGATTGTTTGCCATATAATACGCCTCCTTTTAAAATGAATATATGAACAAGTATTCATATGTATAACTATATGATACCGTTATTAAAAAGATTCGTCAACAAAAAAAGAAAGATAAAAGAAAGATGGAAAAGAAAAAGAAAGATAATAGATTACAGATAATAGATAACAGTTAATGTAGATTTTGTTTCACAAAATCCTTATTGGAGTCAAAGAATTAAAAATCAAGAAGGAAATTTGTGTTAGCAAATTTCCAACCTTAACTGTTATCTCTTATCTATTATCTCTTATCTATTTTCTCTGTCTCTTATCTCTTAACTGTTATCTATTATCTATCTTAAATAGGTTCTTTAAAGCGCATCTGCTATATTTAACAGTAGTCTTTCGCTTTTTCTCCATCCAATACAGGCATCTGTAATGGATTTTCCGTAAACCGCTTGGGTGTCTTGGCGACCATCTACGAGGTAGCTTTCTATTAGTAAGCCTTTGACAATTTTTCTGATGGCATCGGAATAATTCATGCTTCGGATAACTTCCATTGCAATACGAGGCTGTTCATCAAATTTTTTCATGGAATTAGCATGGTTGGTATCGACAATTAAGGATGGGTGCTGAAGGTCAGCTTCAAGATACATTTTTGCGATATAAATTAAGTCCTCATAATGATAATTGGGAATATTTCTTCCATATTGATTTACAGCACCACGAATCATGGCATGAGCAAGAGGATTTCCAGAAGTATTGACTTCAAATCCATTATAAATAAATGTATGGGGGAGTTGAGCTGCCTTTATGGAATTCAGCATAACGATTAAATCACCGCTGGTGGGATTCTTCATTCCAACAGGCATATTCATTCCACTTACAGTTAATCGATGCTGTTGATTTTCAACAGATCTAGCGCCAACCGCAATATAACTCAATAAGTCTTCTACATAGGGGTAGTTTGTAGGATATAGCATTTCATCAGCTGTTGTAAGACCGGATTCTTCCATAACACGAATATGCAGTCTTCTTAAAGCCTGAATACCTTTTACGATGTTAGGTTTCTCATTGGGGTTTGGCTGATGCATCATACCTTTATAACCTTCACCGGTAGTACGAGGCTTATTGGTATAAACCCGAGGGATTAACAAAAGCTTATCTTTTACTTTTTCCTGCACTTTACCTAATTTAACCGTATATTCTACAACTGCATCTTCGTCATCTGCTGAACACGGGCCAATAATAACGATGAAACGATTGCTTTTTCCCTCAAATATATCTTGAATTTCTTTATCAATTTGTGCTTTATGTGCGCTTATTTCTTGGTTTAACGGTAATAGTTGTCGCATTTCTTCTGGTGATGGGAGTTTTTGGACATATTCGAAACTCATTTTTTTCCTCCATTATCATAGTTTAAATTTAAAGGATAATAACACACTTTCAATACAATTACAATTCATTTAAGGATAAGTCGCCTTTTAATTTGATTTCAACAGTTTTTATAAATATTCCTTCTCCCATTTGAGTATATTAATTGGAGGAGGAATTGAAATGAAAATATTAAATGATTCAATTTATATAAATACGAAAGATCGTTTATCGCAATTTGAGCTTAACAACTGTATTTATGAACTGATGATAAATATTTCTAAATCTTATAAAAAAATTGCGGTTATATGTATCGGAACGGACAGATCCACTGGAGATAGTTATGGCCCTTTGGTGGGGTATATGTTGTCAAAATATACTCTTTATGAATTTGATTTGTATGGAACCATTCACGAACCGGTACATGCCTTAACATTAGAAAAAACTGTACAACGCATTAATCCAGAAGAAACACTTATAATTGCCATAGATTCTTCTGTGGGCTATTCGGAATATGTAGGGTTTATTGGAGTAAAATATGGTTCCATTAGCCCAGGAAGTGGTGTTGGAAAGAAGTTACCGTCTATCGGCGATATTGCTATATCGGGTATTGTTGCCATTTCAGGCTTGGCTCCGTTGCTAATGTTGCAAAGTGCTTCTTTAGGAATGGTATACACCATGGCGGAAAAGACCACTAGAGCCATTACATATAGTCTATACAAACAGCAAATTGAGAAAAGAAAATCTATGCCAGTAGAGATAAGCGTATAAAAAAAAGATAAAAGATAATAGATAACAGATAATAGTTAAGGAAGAAAATTTGCTTGGTTCAAATTTTACTTCTATATAATTGGAATTTAAGTATAAGTGGACTCCTTCGGAGTAGTTTAAGTTTACTATGAAGCTCTTTAACTTAAATCAAAGGTTACAGTCTATGAAGTCTAATCTAAGAAAACCTTAACTTTGTTTGTCGAATATTTCTTATTGCTTGACCTTAAGTAAAGGATATGTTAATAATGATAGAGGAAATAATTAGCAAGTATACATTTGGATATTTGTTTACAATAATACATATAGTAAAATCTTGTCAATATTTTTAGTTTCATGAATAAAATAAACTAGATGGCGAAATGAAGTGAGACCCATCAGTGGGAGTTTCAGACTCTCCACTGATGGCAAGACGAACAACATGGGCG
>JADQBM010000081.1 GCA_016278615.1 Clostridia bacterium
ATTGCTAAAACTGAGAATGCAATATAATGGCTATTGGAGGTCTTTTGTATGATCCATTGGAAAGGCGCGCCAAACCATATAGGGATAATAAAGTATTGCCACCATTTAGGCTGAAATACCATGTTGAAATCCATAATACCAAACAACCTTACGATTAATTGATATCCTAAGGTTATGGTTATAGATAATAAAATTTGCACATAATTTATAACATCCTTTAACTTTTCCCCATCAAAAAACTTTAATATCAATAAATATAATAACGCGGTTATGACAATAATGAATAGATCCACCAGTATGATTTCAAATAGAAATAATATAAAGAAGGGTATGCCATGACGTACCAACGATACAATCAGTGGAATTCCTGTCAGAGAAAGGGTAATGTAAAACATATAAATAAACACATGGATCGTTTTTGCCATGCTTATGGTCTTACTGCTAACAGGCTTGGAAAAAATAATATTCTTATCCCTTATATCTAAAATAACGGATGAAAAATCAGAAATCAGAGAAGTGGTAACCATAAAAATGAGTATCCCAAAAACAATACTCATTTGAAAGATATAATTATCTCCCATCAAGATAAAAGGAACCATTAACAATCCCATCAAGCCATAAATCCATAAAGATTTAAAGAATTTATTGCTCTCTTTTTTTTCGGTTTTCTGTTTACCAGCATTATTTATAATAGTAGGAACACGCCTACCATCCAAAGTTAGTTTTATTTGAAGGATCCTTCTCATAATATCGTAATCTACACCAAGCTTTTCAAAAACAACCCTGAGCCTATCCATACACTTCAATACTTTATAATCTTTCATCATTAAAGTTCCTCTTGGATAACAGATACAACCTCTTTAGCAATGGCTTGATGTTCATCAAACCCTGTCAACTGATTAAATATCTCTTCCAATGATCCTTCCTTGCATTGATCTTTCAATTCATCAAAGCTACCATCGGCTAATATTTCACCATCATCCAATAATATAATTCTGTTACTGATCTTTTCCACCACATCCATTATATGAGAAGAATAAAATATCGTTTTCCCTTGTAATGCAAGTTGGGCCAATATTTCCTTTACAACCATCACACTATTGGCATCCAATCCACTTAAGGGTTCATCTAAGAATAAAATGTCCGGGTTGTGTAACAAGCTTGATATGATTAACACTTTTTGCTTCATTCCTTTAGAATAAGAGGACATCCTGGAATCATACATTTCTCCTATTTTAAAACTTTTCATTAGTTTTTCAGCCTTATTATCAGCTACCTCATTCTTCATGCCATATAATTCACCAATGAATGTTAAATACTCCCTTGCCGTAAGGTTATCATATATTTCGGCTGTTTCAGGCACATACCCAATCTTTCGCTTATACTCAATATTCTCATGTGCTGTATTCTGTCCTAAGATATAAACCTCCCCGGTATGTCCTTCTTCTAGCCCTAACATGATTTTAACCGTAGTACTTTTTCCGGCTCCATTTGGGCCAATATACCCAATAATTTGGCCTTTGTACACATCAAGGTTGATTCCCTTCAATACCTGTTTAACGCCATAATTCATTTTTAAATCTCTTATTCTAATAGCGAGATTTCTCACATCTTCCATAGTTATTTCTCCATTCTTCACCAACTGAATCAAACATAGCCTATTTAATCACATCCTGTATTTTAACCCTACTTAAGAAAAAATGCTACCTTGAAACAATAATATTCCAAAAAATTCTTATTATGATAAAACTTAATTGTTATGAGAGTAATAACATCCATCTTAGCAAGGATAGAATTAAAAGATAGATATCCTAACTAAGAATACCTATCTCTCATTCTTCTTTCGATATTTTAACTTCCATGATCAATATTGAGTCTTAATTGATATTTTCTTCACTTGCTTCATAAACGATTTTTCCCCTAAAGATTGTTTTTTTAACTTTTATTGAATCAATTTTTAATGGACATAAGTCTATGGGATTCTTATCAATAACCACAAAATCTGCAGATTTGCCAACCTCAATGGATCCAAACTCTGCTTCTCCAAAAAGTTGATAAGCGCCATTAATGGTATATGCTTTTAACATGTCTGTTACGGATACTCTTTCTTCAGGCCATAAGAGCCACTGAGGATCATCTTTATTTGTTATCTTCTCTACGCCATAAAATTCAGCATTTGCTAGGTTTCGGGTAACACCTGTTTCAATAGCCCAGAATGGATTAGGGTACGGCGTTACAGGATGATCTGATGAACTGGTTACTTTAACACCTGCATTGTAGAAGGATTGTAAGGGGTATTCTTTTTCAGCTCTATCTCCTAGGAATGGTGCGTCAATTACTTCCCACCATTCAGGCTCTTTAAATGCCCAATAAGGTTGCGTACAGGCAATTACATCTAATTCAGCAAATCTTTGTATATCTTCCGGGGCTACAAGCTGCAGATGTGTAATAACATTTCTGTAATCCCCTTCAGGCGCTTCTTTTTTAGCTTTTTCCAACCCATCTAACACCAGTCTTGTAGAACCATCTCCTATGGAATGAACATGGATTTGAAATCCTTTTGAGTTTGCAGCAACAAACGCATCCTGCATTATTCCCACATCCCATTGCATTTCCCCTAAATAATCCGCTTTTTTCCCAGCAGCTGATTCATAAGGCTCCAATAAATACCCTGTAATCCCTTCTACAACACCATCAGCAAAGAACTTTAAAGTATTAAATTTAATGTTCTCAGTATCATAAGTCTCTCGTAAAATCTTTGCTTCTTCGAATTGAGCTTCTATATCACCTTCCGGGTCCATTGTCATAGAAGCACTTACATGGAGTGTCAGTTCTCCATTTTTCTCTAATGTTTTATAATCTTCCAAAGGAACCGAATCTCCAGCTGAAATAGACATAATTCCCGTATATCCAAGGCTGTTCATGAATGATACAAACTGCTTCAAGGCTTCTATTTTTTGTTCCTGTGTGAATTCCTGTGGTGGAACTAATTCTTGAGCTGATTCTTTTAATGTTCCCCATAACGCGCCCTCTACATCTTTTTCTATAACGCCTCCTAAGGGTGCTTTCGTATCCTTGGTAATTCCAAACACTTCAAATGCCTTGCTGTTCATCCACGTAACATGCCCATCATAAGAATTCAGAACAATGGGCTTGTCAGAGCAAAGGGCATCTAATCTTGATTTATTCGGCCCTTTATTTGATTCCTCCCCATCGAAAGCTCCAATAGAGAAACCTGAACCATAGTAGATTTCTAAATTCGGGTTGTCTTTTATGTATTTCCCAATGGTCTCCATGGTTTCTTCTTCTCTTAAAATGCCATTAAGATTCATACTATACATCTCAGTTAATTTGGTTCCAGGCGCATGCAAATGTCCATCAATCATTCCGGGAAGTACCATCGCTCCTTCTAAATCAATTATTTTCATTGATTCTTCTTGATAGTCTCCAATATAGGCAGCTGCACCCACAAAGATAATTTTCCCGTTCTTTACAACCACCGTATCTGCAATTGTACCATTTTTATCTGCCGTATACACAGTTCCGTTTGTTAAAATCATATCTGATGATGTTTCCTCATCATCTACTTCCGATGTCTCCTCATCAGATACTTCTTCTATTATATCTTGAGTGCATCCTGCGTTTAAAAGTAATAAAGATAAGAGCACAATTGAAACAAATATTATTTTTCCATACATTAAATGGCCCTCCTTCATTTGAGTTCAACACTATGTTTTTTTGAAAACTCAATTGCAAAAAATTATTTTTGTTAATAATAATCAACTATACCATATTTATGAAGAAAATAAATGCATTTTTTGTTTCATGCAGCTCTTAAAAATATTTGTATGAAATTTTCAAAACTACAAAAAATAAATACACAAATAGTCCAAGGAGGCCCTTATGGAAAGAAAATCTGAAACCATTCATTCATTAAATCAATTGTTACAAGGAGAATATATGGCCGTAGATGTCTTTAATGTTTTCATCTCGGAATTAATGGGCGATGAATACAAAAAAACTTTTCAGGATGTTCAAAGCCACCACAGAAAAAATATTTCAAACTTAGCCGAATTCATTCAAAATATTGATGGAAAACCTCATGAAAATCTTGGGGTTAAAGGGACCATGGCAGAAATAAAGCTTCAACTTCAGTTAAACAACAAAGGAGATGAAGCCATCATTAAAAAAGCCATAGAAGGAGAAACTAATGGAATCAATATGGCAGAAAAAGTTTTAAGAGGAAACCTTGACTCGAAATCTAGAGATATTGCCGGGGAAATATTACATCAGGATAGGAAATCATTAGATCAATTGCAAGCTTTAATGTAAAAAACGGCTACAGAAAAAGAGCTTGCAAATTATACTTGCAGACTCTTTTTATAGGTCTTGCTTCTAAATAAACTTCATTTAAGATTTATTACAAGGTCAATCCTCCTGTAACTTCCAAAACAACACCATTGATAAATTTTGCTTCATCTGATGCTAAATATAAATAAGCATAAGCAATATCTTCCGGCTTTCCTAACATTTTGAGAGGACATTTCTCTTTCATTATTTCTAACACTTTATCCGGCACTTTATCTGTCATGGGTGTTACAATGAACCCTGGAGCAACTGCATTCACTCGGATTCCTTTGGGGCCCAGTTCTTTTGCCCATACTTTCGTCATCCCTATAACAGCTGATTTTGTAGCTGCATAATTAGTTTGCCCATAATTGCCATAAATTCCAGTAAAAGATGATGCATTGAGTATCACACCTGATTGTTGCTGAGCCATAACTTTTGCTGCTGCCTGCCCACAATAATAAACCCCCTTTAAATTGACATCTATTACTGTATCAAACTGTTCATCTGTCATCTTAAGTAATGCCGAATCCATGGTAATACCCGCATTATTCACTAAAATATCAATTTTCCCATACTTAGATACTGCTTCATCTATTAATTTTTTGATGTCATCCTTTTTTGAAACATCTACCACAACCCCTATCGCTTCACCGCCATTTGAAATTATTTCTGCAACTGTTTGATCCACATCCTCTTTATTTATATCGCTCACGATGACATTGGCACCTTCTTGGGCAAATATCAAAGCAGTCACTTTTCCAATACCTCTGCCTGAGCCTGTAATAATTCCTGTTTTGTTCTTGAGCCGCATTTTTTTCACCTCTATATTCATGTCTCTCATATTGACTTGCCCCACCGGACAGTCGTCGCTGCCCAAGTATATCCTGTTCCTGCACCAATAAGCACTGCGATATCACCTTTTTTAATTCTACCAAGCTTTTCCCCTTCTGCAAGAGAAATAAATGAATCTGCAGACTGGCAATGTCCATAATTCTCCAATACAAATGAATTCTCTTCATTCAAATGAAAGTATCCTAAAATACTATTTAGTATTGAACGTTTCATAAAAATCGGTGCAATATAGTTAATTTGATTTCTTTGATATCCACTTGCTTCAGCTGATTCTTCGATTACTTTAATGAAATTCTTTAATGTGATGGGGTCTAACCTTTCCTTCATGTCTTGGATATTTGGAACATCCAAAAAGCGATCTTCATATTTCATTTTATCAAAGTTATGAAAATTTTTACAACCAATACCCAGTACACCAACGTCATCAGCAAATGAGCCCTCCGTAATCATATGGGTCTCTAAAATGACATTTTCATCTAACCCTTTTTCTAATAATACTGCTGCTGCACCATCTCCAAAGTTAAACATAAATCGAGTTCTTTCATTTTTATAATTAACCAAATCCGCTTCTTTTGATGATGAAACTAGAAGAACATTTTTCAGTTTATCATCTTGCA
Source organism: Clostridia bacterium (assembly GCA_016278615.1). Classification (GTDB taxonomy): domain Bacteria; phylum Bacillota; class Clostridia; order Peptostreptococcales; family JAAYPU01; genus Soudan-22. Next base: position 5,820 of record JADQBM010000081.1, read on the forward strand.
ACATCATACTTTTTATTATTTTTAATGCATAAACACCTGCTGAGCATAGGGAATGAATCTCAAAAGCATTAGCATTCTTTGCTCCTATTTCATGCTGAATCTTAGCTGCACAATTAAACAAATAATAATCTTTATATTCACTCCCGCAATATACCACTAAATCTAACTTTTCTACATTGAAATCCTGCAAAACCTTTTTAGCTGCTTTTATTCCCATATCTGAAACCGTTTCTTCCTGCCCTGCTTTATGTATCTGTCTAATTCCAAATTTTTCATGAACGATTTCTTCAGAAATGCCGGATTCTTTTCCGATATATTTGCTGTCTCGTATTCCTTCAGGCACATATATTCCTATTTTTTTTATTCCTACCACTTGCTTTATATCCATCTTTTTCACTAGTCTGCAGGCTTTCCGTACAGCTCTATTACTTTTGCTGCTATAATTTTTCCTACATTATTTTTAGGAATTTCATTGATAACCTGAATATATTTAGGAACTTTATAATGTGCCAGTTTTCTATTCAAAACTTCTAATATCTGCTCTTTTGAGACGTTTAAATCTGGTTTAAATGAAATAACCGCCTTACCAACTTCTCCCCACTTTTCATCGGGAACACCTATTACACATACTTCATGTACCTGAGGTATTTCATAAATTGCATTTTCAATTTCAGGTGGAAAAACATTTTCTCCCCCACTAATAAACATATTTTTCTTTCTTCCAACGATATAATAATATCCTTCTTGGTCTTTTATCGCCATATCTCCTGTATATACCCATCCATCCTTAAGTGTCTTTTCTGTTTCCTCCTCATTTCCCCAATATCCTGAAAAAATCTGAGGTCCACTCCAAACCAGCTCTCCTGGTTCATTGACTCCTACTTCATTTCCCTTGTCATCCACTATTTTGACTAAAGTAAAATACATAGGCTTACCCACAGACGCATATTTTTCTCGAATAGCTTGATTCGTCATGAACTCTGCAGGAGCAGTCAGATTGTTGGGCCCAGCTTCTGTCATGCCATACCCTAAAACAAATGGCACACCTCTATCCCAGAACTTTTCCATTATATTGATGGGTGTAGGTGCAGCTCCAGCCATAATCCACTTAACGGAAGAAAAATCGGTTTTTTCAAACTCTGGTAAATCTACCATCATTCTAAATATCGTTGCGGCACCAAACACAAAAGTGGGCTTCTCTTCATCTATGATATTCAAAGCCATTTGAGGGTCAAATTGTTTATTGATAATAATCCTCCCACCAGCATGTAATATTGGAAGCGTCAAGAGATTCCATCCGCCAGTATGATACAACGGGAGGAGTATATGTGCACAGTCAGTATGAGAGATTCCCCAAGTGCAGATCTCATTCATAGCATTAAAAAGCACTGCTCTATGAGAAATCATGCCTCCTTTTGGCAGTCCAGTTGTCCCACCAGTATGGATGATTAAATGTATATCTTCAAAATCAAGATCGTCACAATGAGTAGGGGATGTATTTTCATAAGACATAATTTCTTCATAATGCAACTCATTCTTATCTGAATCCACATCTGAAAGAATAATATATTGTTCTGTATCAACTTTCGTTTTAATGGCTTTAACTAAATCATAAAAGGCACTTTCATAAAATAATACTTTAGGAGATTCTTTGCGAATCAATTGCACCAATTCTTCTTCAGAAAGCCTTGCATTATATGGAACCAATATAGCGCCACACTTGCCTGTTGCATAATAAGCATCTATCAATTCTATGGCATTTCTGGCAATAAAAGCGACTCTATCACCTTTTTTAATATTGAATTGTTCTTTTAAATAGTTTGCTAATTTATTTGCTCTCGTATCCAATTCGCTATATGTATAATGTCTATCATGATCTATATCGAATACTGCTTCAGAGTTGGGATTTATTCTCGCTCTAAAGCACGAATAATTACCGATCCAACCATTATTAATCATTGTATTTTCCCTCCTTTATCTAGCGAATGTTAAGTATAAATTGCTCCTTTAGTATAAGTCAAATAGAATTTCAACTTACACTTATACTTACAATTGCACTGATTCTTATCTTTTGCAGGCAGGCACGGGACCAGCCCCTACGGTCTTATACTTATACTTTCGCTTATACTTCAACATATACTTACACTTACACTTCTACTTACACTTACACTTACACTTACAATTGGACTTATTCTTATCTTTTGCGGGCAGGCACGGGACCGGCCCCTACGGACTTACACTTACACTTATACTTCCACTCATACTTCCGTTTCTCTTTTCAAGCATCTAATGATATGTGTCATATTGCTTGCTAAATGCTTCATGATTCCAATTCCCTCTTCATCTTCATCTGCATTAACAGTCCCCCCTTTACCCGCAACTCCTACATTCCAATAAGTTGATCCAGCAACAATGCAATCATTACAGGTAGCCCATAACAAAATCTGTGCAAATGCAAAATTTTGTCCTGCTCTTCTGGCTACCGTGACTGGTGCTACAACTTTTCCTGAGAAAACAGTTCCTTTCCACTCATAAGAATCTTCTTTTCCTTTCATCTCGTTTGAATACCATCTTCCAGAAAAACCAGCTCTATCGAGTACAGCTTTTAGCTCCGATGTAATGGATGAATGGTATACAGGAGAACCAAATAGAATACCGTCTGCTTCCATCATTTTTTCGAATACGATTCCGAAATCATCCTCTATAACACACTTCTTAGCTTTTACACAGCCGTAGCATCCCTTACATCCACGAATATTCAGATCTCTCAATAGAATGATTTCCGTTTGAGCCCCTTGCGTTTCGAATTCTGATAATGTTTGTCTTAAATAAAAACGCGTATTGCTTTCCTCTCTCGGACTCCCACAGATTCCTAATATTTTCATTCTCCCACCTCACGTTTTAATCTTTTATTATTATAACATTTCATTCTTACACTTCATGACTCAAAAATAGCAGCTTATTACTTAATCCATGTCAATCTTAGATTTTATCCGGCAGGTCAATCCCTGCCGGATTATTTCAGACTATAAATCGATAACAGCTTCTACCTTTGGATTAAGCTCTTTGTCTTTTGTTATTAATGAAACGAAGATTGTAAGTACGATAGAAATGGTAATGACGTTAAAGTACCATGGCAATGCACCTGGCCATTTTAAACCTGTTAATGAAAGGAGATTTAATGCCAGCCCTACAGTTAGCCCTAAACCAACACCTTTACTATTGGCGCCCTTCCATAGGAGCCCAATAATAAACACTGGAAAAGTACCTGACATTAAAGTACCCCAACCAAAGGTTCCTAGTATGGCGACCATTTCTGCACTGGTCAGAGAAAAGAGTATCGCAATGAGCCCCAATACAAACATTGTGATTCTTGATACAGTAATTTGCTTTTCTGGAGCAATTTTTTTTCCAAATGCACTGGGAAGATCTCTTGATATAATATTTGCTGATAATGATAAAAACATACTGGCCGATGACATGGCAGCTGCTAATACTGCTGCATAAATAAACAACTGTGCATATACCCCAAGATAATCTGCAAATGCGAATATCGCACTGTCTCCGTTAAGTAAAGGATCAATCGCCCCTGTTGCCACTAAGTATAGTGCTCCATACGCTACAACAACTGCAAAAAACCCTACTATAAAATGAGATATCGCAGTATATAGTCCTAACTTAGGCATATCTTTTGGATCTTTTAAGGCATACATTCTTGTTAATACTTGTGGTTGCCCCACGGTTCCAAGTATGGGAATAATCATCCATGCCATTGCAATAGATTTTGGTAATACGCCCCATGCATTTAACAAATCTGGTCCAAATACTTTTGATACATCTCCCTTGGTTACGGTTCCTGCAACGGATATGACATTTAAGACCTCAGCAAATCCCCCGGTCATTATAAAAAAAGCTATTATAATGATGATTCCGGCAACAACCATTACCAATCCTTGAAATGCTTGGGTCAATAACCCCCCCACTTCACCACTAATAGCCATATATGCTGTTAAAACACCAAAGATAACAAATCCTGTAACCATTGTATTCCATCCTAAAAGATGGCTAAATAACTCTGAACCTGCTTTAATTTGAGCAGCAAGGTATGCAACACATCCAATAAATAAAATGATAGATAGAATTGCTTTTATATATCGATTATTGTTAAACCTTAAATCAGATACGTCTCCTAAAGACGATACATCTCCGATCTCGGCCATTGCGCGCATCTTCTTTCCTAAAATAAGATAAGCCATTGCAAAAGCAGCTGAAGATAACATCCAGAATGTCATGGCATTTCCAGTGGAATAGATCAATCCAGGAACACCTACCAATGCAAAAGCACTTGCAACAGCTGCTGTACTAGATAATCCTACTGTTAAAGGTCCAAACATTCCTGTGCTGCCGAAATATGCCTTACTTGAAGTTACTTTTTTCTTTGCCCACCATCCTATTAAAAAGGAGACCAAAATCATAAGAAATGAAAATCCAATAATCGCAATCTTTACGCTGCCTGACATTTATTTCACCTCACTTTGTTCAATCATGTGGATTTTTTCTTTAAACTCTTGCCAATCTTTTTCTGATAACCACTCATCTTTATATAAGATAAAACCAATTGTTAAAGTCAAAACGCCACCTATCCAGTAGGTTAATATCGTCCAAGCAAAAGATGGGTGAAATCCTAGAATTGTAAAGTCTGGAATTACACCTGAAAACTGGTCAGCATAGTGATTTGACAAAAAGAAACTGGCACACCACAATACCGCCCATAATATGAAGGGATACACAAATAGTATAGATGAAAGTTTACCATTTTTCGCTGCTCCTAACATTAAATGAAGAAGCATTAAAATCACCCCCAAATACATGCCTGCTAGGTACTGCTCCTTCCATCCCAATACAGTAATAATCATCCATAGAACTCCAATAAGCACAACTATCCCTGTCCTTTTGTCCGAAAGATCCATAGAATTTTCCTCCTTTTTTACATTTTTTTGTACCGTAAACAAATTAGTAAAATAGAACTTTATGAAACATGAATCACCTTTCATGTTCAATCTAACATGGATGTTATTTATTGTCAATAATATTTTTTAAATTGAATATCATTCAATTCATTTTCTTACTACTTGTAAAGCCATCCCTTGTCTGATACACTTCTTTGTAAAGTAATGAAAAACTTGAGGTGATTGTCTTTGAGCTTAATAAATGAACCTAAAACCAATAGAGGAAAAGAAACATTAGAAAAGATATGTAAATCCGCTGAAGAACTTTTTAGTTCACAAGGCTATTACAATACATCTATTAATGATATTACTCGAATGTCAAATATCGCACCGGGTACTTTTTACATTTATTTCAAAGATAAACTCAGTGTATTTAAATACTTGGTTGACCACCTAAATCATGTTCTCAGAGAAGAAATCAGAGACAACATCAAGGATTGCAAATCCAGATATGAAGAAGAGCATGAAGGCTTTAAAGCATTTTTCAATTTTCTTAAACATCACAGGGGCTTATATAAAATAATATGGGAATCACAATTCGTAGATCAAGAGACTTTTAGAAATTATTACGAAAACATTGCTAAAGGTTACATTAAAAGAATTGAGGCCTCTCAGGAAAAAGGCGAAATAACAGACGATATTAATGCTAAAACACTTGCATACTGTTTTATTGGAATCTCAAACTTCATAGGATTAAAATGGATTATCTTCGATGACAAGCCCGTAACCGATGAAGTAATTGATGATTTAATGAAACTCTTTAAAAACGGCGCATTTAATAAATAACGCCATTTGTCCCATTAGAGTAATTCTTTTTCTCTTATTCAGGTCTTTGACCTGTCTGTTTTTATGAAATCTTCTTTTGCAATTGTATTTGATCCTTGTCTATATAACATCTATTTTTTATCTCACTAAAACGTACCTACTCATAAATATTAAAAAGTATAAAAAAACAAAAATGCCAAAAACTAATCTTGATAAAATGATAAAGGAGATGGTTTTTTTGTTTAAATTTAACAATCCTGATCAACAGAATAATCCACCACAAAGTTATTAATAGGCGATTATTGCTTAATCCGCCTCTACATTTCTTAATGAATACAATCACTTTGAAGGGGGTTTTTTATAACTCAGATATTTGCTATATGGAGGGTTTAATTTGCCAGTAGTCTATGTGGTTATCATCCGCTCAATTTTCTCTTTTTTCTCATTAATGCTTTTTGTAAGGTTAATTGGAAAGCAGCAAGTCGCACAGCTTACTTTTTTTGATTATGTTGTAGGCATTACCATTGGTTCCATTGCTTCAACCATCTCAGTACAATTAAATGAGAATACCTTGGCATCCTTGACTGGCATGGCCGTTTGGACAGCTCTTGCCATCCTTGTAGCTTTTTTAAATATGCAAAGCGTTTGGATCCGAAAACTCATTACCGGCGAAGCAACTGTTGTCATTGAAAATGGAAAAATCCTTGAGAAGAATTTAAAAAACATTCGGATACCCATAGACGAACTCATCTCGGAACTTAGATCACAAAGTGTATTCAACATTTCCGATGTAGAATTTGCTTTGTTTGAACCCAGTGGCAAAATAAGTATCCAAAAAAAATCTCAGAAACAACCTTTAACACCCAATGATTTATCTCTTCAAAGTAAATATGACGGACTCCCTACGAACTTGATTTTAGATGGCATTGTGCTCACAGATGCACTACAATCATTGAATCTTTCAAAAGCATGGCTTCAACATCAATTAAGTAAAAAAAACCTTCATTCCTTTGAAGCAATTTCCATTGCTCAATTGGATACAAAAGGGACTCTGTATGTAGATTTAATGGGCGATAAGCCCTATTATATTATCCCAACGCAAAAATGACTTTAGGAGGCTTTCCTTTGCGCAATTTAATTGTTCTGCTATTAATAGCTGTCTTTTTTTCGTTAAACATGACTGCCTGTACTTTATTCAAAAGTTCCATAGATAATCAAAACGGTTTCACAAATTTCTTAGAACAAACTGAAGCGTCCATACGAAATACTGAATGGGCCAATGCAAAAACAGGAGTGGAAAACTCAGTTAGAGTATGGAAGAAAATAAAGCCTTGGCTTCAATTAGACATTGATCACGATTATATCGAAGATATTGAAAACAATTTTTCTAAATTAGAAGCTTACATTGATACAGAATCAAAATCAGATTCCTTGTCTACAATCTTGTTAATTATGACTACGTGGAAAAATATTGGCATATATTAATAATTCAGTTCTGCACCAGTCTGCTCTAAAATTTCATAAAAGAGATTATTTTTACCAATGCTTCTGTTATTAGACTAAATCAGTAAATATTTCAATCGTGGCAATCATAGTCTTAGCTTTACTTACGTTAGCTCTAGAGCTAAACTCAATGGAAGATGTGCAAATAAAAATGATCGAAGTCTATCAGACTTGCGACCATTTTTATTTCTTATACACTCTTCACTGTTATGCGTTTAAACATCATTATTCTGTATACCTTGCTGTACGCCAAAAACAGATTCTCTATCAACTCTAAATTTTAATACGGCCTAAACGGTCTACGTGGACGGAAAGGTCTTCTAAAGCCCGGGAAACGCGGAAAACGTCTTCTTCTTCTAAAGAGCTCTGCCAACAATAATAAGCCAATGAAAGAGCTAAAAAATCCTCGCCTGGTATATCCAAACTGTGCTTTTTCATATTCATTGGTATCAGACATTACCTTATTGATTTGGGGTTCAACCTTTGTATATATTTCATTTGCCATAGGCTCTAATTGTGCCAGTGTTGGCATATACATCTGCCCATACGTATTATCTAATTTATTACATTGGTTTACAACCTCAGGATATACAGCACCGTATACTTCGGGATACATTTTTTCCATCTCTTGGAGTGTTTGCATATTATCGTTATCTGCAGCCATTGCTTTAGTGTTTGAATCATCCGAATACTTCCTCATTCTTAAAACCTCCTTATTCCATATTCATATTCTCTCAATTCATTTTATGAATTAGGATATAAAGAGGTACTTACTTATAAAAATTTCATATTTATAAGCAATAGGTGAATATCACTTATGCTTCATTTGCCCATTGATCCAACTGTTTCATAACTTCATTATAAGTTTTTTGACTAATTTCAGGAAGTGCCCCACCAAGAATACGCTCAGCTTCTGTAAAACCGGCTTCTATAGCGCTTTTTATTTCATCTAACCTACTTTTATCTCCCCCAGAAATAGCTTTTGCGAACGCCACGATTCTTGAGCTAACCGCTTTAACGCCCCACACACCATTTTCTGAAATGGCCTTATTGGCTTCGGCCTTGGTTTTAGCATCAATAGTAATAGCACTGTCATTTTCTGCAACACCAGAATTCTTCCTCTGATTCAGGATAAGCTTTTCAACAAGGTCTCTTATGGCTTGAGTGGCTTTATCAGTTGTCTCCCAAAGTTTTTGGATTTCATTAGCATCTGGTTTTTTTGCAATAGGTTTGCTATATGTCAAATTACCTATATGTTTAGATGTGCCAATTTCAAGAGTATCATTTTTTTGATTCTGAACTGTCTCACTTTCTTTAAGTACACAGTTTCTTTCTTTTCTCATATAGTTAGCTGCCGTGTCATTAGAACATAGCGGATTAATCATTCCAATTCTCCTTTCCTTAAATAACTCATTATAGTTTTTATCGGAAGAAGAATGAAATACTTTAGAAAAGTTAATCAACCATCATGCTTTCTTTTATTATTCTTGCTGTTTTTTTATCTTTAATTATTTCTACTATTTTCAAAGAAAATAATATCGCCGTTCCCGGTCCTTTAGACGTAAGGATTTTACCAGCTTGTACTACAGGTTCATTTGTCATGACAGCATCTTTTAACTCCAGTTCAAACCCTGGATAGCAAGTTGCTGGTTTTTTAGAAAGCATCCCAAGATTTCCTAATATTTTAGGTGCTGCACAAATGGCAGCAATCCATTTTTCTTGACAGTAGAATTCCTTAATATTCTTTATTAATCCCTTATGGGCCTCCAAATTAACTGTGCCGGGCATTCCGCCAGGAAGTACAATCATGTCACAATTATTATAATCTATTTCTTCAAATACTCTATCAGCAAACACTTTTATATTATGTGCCCCATTTACTTCTTTACTTCCCGAAACAGACACCGTTTCAACATTAATATGGGCCCTGCGTAAAACATCAACTACCGTCAATGCTTCAATTTCTTCAAACCCCTCAGCTAAATGCAAATAAACTTTCATTGTGGTAATACCTCCCTATGAATTTTAGTGGTTTATTCTATTGTAATTCATTAAGAAATGATATGCAAAATAATAAAAAAATAGAGAACCTCGACTTAAATGTCAAAATTCTCTACTTTTATTAGTGGTGCCCAGACGCGGAATTGAACCACGGACACGAGGATTTTCAGTCCTCTGCTCTACCGACTGAGCTATCTGGGCAAATGGTGGGCCTTCAGGGACTTGAACCCCGGACCTACCGGTTATGAGCCGGCCGCTCTAACCAACTGAGCTAAAAGCCCTAATACGTTTGAACGCCTAAAAAACATTTTATATTCTGACGTACTTTTTGTCAAGTGATTTCTCAGGCATTTGTGTTAAATGGTCGGGGTGGCAGGATTTGAACCCGCGGCCCACTGGTCCCAAACCAGTTGCGCTACCAAACTGCGCTACACCCCGATATAGTATTTAAATAATAATTAATAATTAAGAATGAAGAATTGTGGTGAATTTTGCTACACAAAATTTTCTTTCTATTCAATTTAGCTGATTTTGCCCCAGCAAAATCTTCCTTCATTGTTCATTGTTCATTGTTAATTATTCATTGTTAATTATTCTTGGCAGGGGTAGAAGGACTTGAACCCTCGGCACGTGGTTTTGGAGACCACTGCTCTACCAACTGAGCTATACCCCTATAATAATTTCTGGCGGAGAAGGCGGGATTCGAACCCGCGCACCAGTTACCCGGTCTAACGGTTTAGCAAACCGTCCTCTTGAGCCTACTTGAGTACTTCTCCATAACTGGCGGAGGAGGTGGGATTCGAACCCACGGCCCCTTTCGGAGTCACTGGTTTTCAAGACCAGCTC
>JADQBM010000085.1 GCA_016278615.1 Clostridia bacterium
GATTGGAGATGTGTAGGGACGACCCTTGCGGTTGTCCTCAAGAAGAGATTAGGGATTGGAGATGTGTAGGGATGACCCTTGCGGTTGTCCTTAAGAAGAGATTAGGGATTGGAGATGTGTAGGGACGACCCTTGCGGTTGTCCTCAAGAAGAGATTAGGGATTGGAGATGTGTAGGGACGACCCTTGCGGTTGTCCTCAAGAAGAGATTAGGGACAGGGGACAGGAATGAAGATTTTGCTTTAGCAAAATCCACCTTAACTGTTATCTATTAATTATTATCTATTATCTAAACAAGAGATGAGGTGGTTCTATGGATATTGTGAAAATAGCTATTATTGGAATGATGGGTGCAATTCTATCTATTATTATGAAGAGTTACAAACCTGAATTTTCCATACATCTTGTTTTATCAACTGTATTAATCATTTTTATTTTAATTATTTCTAAGCTTGAAATCGTATTAGGTTTTTTCCAATCCATAGCTTCGCAAATAAATATTAATAAAATTTATTTTCCTGTGATTTTAAAAATATTAGGGGTATCGTATGTTGCAGATTTTACAGCACAGATATGCAAAGATGCTGGTGAAGGCGCAATTGCAAATAAGATAGAATTTGCAGGTAAAATTATTATCATGTACTTAGCTTTACCAGTTTTTTTATCTATTATCGACTTGATAAACAGGTTGTTACCGGAATGAAGCGGGACTTATCGGTGGTAGTTTCAGGCTCTTCACTGATGGCAAGATGAACTAATTTCGAATTTAGCAGCTCTTGATCTGGTCACCAATAGAGGTGGAGTCTTAGAGCTGGTTAATGAGATAAAAGATTGGATGTACGAGTGATGAGGAAAATATGGATAATAATCATGATTTTTATAATGTTGACATCCTTAACATATGGAACGGAACAAGATGCGCCGGTAATAAATATTGAAGATATCATTTATGAGCAAATGGAAGAGATGGATATTGAGGACATACAAAACATGATAGATGTTGTTAATAAAGACTATGAGAACATTTTGCCACGAATGTCTTTGAAACAAATGGTAACAGAACTGATTAAAGGGGAACAGATTTTTGATTATAAGGAAATCTTTAAAAAGATAATTCAATTTTTTCTTCATGAAATACTCATTAATATCAACTTTGCGGGACAAATTTTGGTGATTGCCATTATTATTGGAGTTCTTAAAAACGCTTCTAATTCATTTGGTGAATCAACGGTATCAAGTTTGGCTCAATTAATTTGTTATAGTGCCGCTGTAGCAATTTGTATCGGAAATTTCAGATACGCTTATACCATTGGTGCTGAAACTATAAATAGTATGACAAGCTTTATGCAAGCACTATTCCCAATCATTATCACTATAATCATTAGTTTAGGGAATTTTGCTTCAGGAGCCTTGTATCACCCGTTAATTCTGGCCGCTATTAATATTGTAAGTTCTCTTGCAGAAACAATTGTTTTACCGGCTATATTTTTATCTGCTATTTTCTTTTTAGTCAATAGCATGACAGAAAGCAGCTATATTAAAAAATTAGCAGGTATTATTCGACAGTTTGCAATTATATTCATGGGGTTTACCGTAACAATATTTTCGGGAATCACTGCCATACAAGGAATTATATCATCCTCAGCTGATGGGGTGCTGGTAAAGACTGCAAAGTTTTCAGTAGATAAATTCATACCTATTATCGGGAGCTATATTTCTGACTCTGTTGATCTGATATTAAGCTGTTCAACACTAATAAAGAATTCCTTGGGAGCGGTTGGATTACTGATTTTGATATTGATCATTCTGATTCCTATTCTAAAACTTTTGTCCATTGCTGTTATTTATAAAGTGCTCTCTATTTTAGTAGAGCCTATAGGCATACAAAATATTTCAGACAGCTTAAATGAAATGGGAAATACCATAATAATTTTGATTGTTGTTGTACTGCTGGTAGCAATCATGTTTTTAATTATGATAACGATTTTAATTAATACAGGAAATGCTGCAATTATCCGATGACTAACAATTCTAGTGATTCAAAGTGTTGAAGCTGAGAATTGTAAAGCCCCTGGATAACGATTTCAAAGCTTCAGATGAAGCCCTAACACAAAACCTATGGTTTTGATGTAGGTCTCATACAGAAACTCTCCAATCTTTGATTGGTAAGAATTTTTCAGTTGGAGTTACGCGAAAAACTCCACCCAAACCCAAGAATTCTGTTTTTCTCAAGGTAGGTGGTTTAAATCGGTGAAATACTAAAAGAATGGGTTAGAAATATTTTCTTGACCATATTAATTATTTCTTTTATAGAAATAATTTTGCCCTCTGGAACCATGAGAAAGTACTTGAAATTTATTTTGTCTATTATTATTTTAGCCGTTATTCTACAACCCCTATTAAAACTTAACAATATAGATATTAATGCTTTTGAACCTATTAGTACTGTAATGGAAACACCAGAAGAACCTCATAGGGATTCCGTTGAATCCATTCAAGAAGTGCAAATAATTAGTTTGTTTAAACAAAAACTAAAAAGTAATATTATTTCAATCATTTGGGACATTAATTCAGAATTAGATATTAAAGAAATTACGATTCATGTATTTGAAAATATTAACAAGAAAAATTTCGGTGAGATACATTCCGTTGATATTAGATTAATTGGCAGTAGCGGCAATGAATCTGATAAAACAAAGATTGTAAATGAAGTGGCTCAAATGTTAGATGTTTCAAATGGAAAAATATCCGTCAGGATAAATGAATAATAGGCAGGTGAGGTTATGATGGACAAAAAGATAAATCATCTACTTGAAAAAATTTTTAATAAAAAAAACAGGAAAGAAATGATAAATACTTTAATATCTTTAGTTGTGGTATTTGCATTGTTGTTGTTTTTGTATAATACCATTTTTAGTGACAGCAGTATGGAGAAAAAAAACATTGACTTATTAGATCAAACAGAAGAAAAAGGATTAGAAGAAACTATGATTTCTAATGATGAAGTGCGTCTGGAACGTATACTGAGTCAAATTAGCGGGGTGGGAAAGGTAGATGTGATGATTACTTATGAAACAGGCAAGGAAATCATTCCTGCCTTTGATGTTCAAGAAAATAATGAAAAAAGAGAAGAACGAGATGCTACAGGTAGGATTATATTGAATAGTAGTCAAGATTCTTCAAGGAGCATTGTAACAGTAAATAATGAAGATTTGTTAGTTTTAAAAGAGATTAAACCAAGGGTAAAAGGCGTTATTATAGTTGCAGAAGGAGCAGGTAATTTGGTTATTAGAAATAATATTATTAATGCTGCTTCGGCAATATTTGATATTCCTGTAGATAGAATTGTCGTGTTTGAAAAAAATCATTCCATGGAAGGGAGTGCCATTTATGAATGATATGTGGAAAAAGAGAATATTGATACTTTCGGTTGTATTGGTAATTAGCGTTATTAGTATCATAAATTATCGGCTTCAAAATGAAAACACATTAGAGACATCTGCCGACTTTATTGCATATGAAGAAAAACAATTGCAGGACATGAAAGAAAATCTGGTAGTGGGGGAAAAAGTTGAAACGGAAGAAGATCAATCTATAAGCGTGGAGGCTTCTATCCAAGACGATCAGGATGACTATTTTGGCGAATCAAAAGCAGCAATTAATATGGACCGTAATAAAATTATATCCATGCTCACTGAAATTATTGAGAATCGAGAGGTGGATTCAGAGAGCAAAAACAAAGCAACAGAGCAAAAACTACAGATTATAGAATATATGAAGCATGAGCGAATTATCGAAAATCTTCTAAATAACAAAGGGTTTGAAGAAGTTTTGATTCTGATTACAGATAATTCGGTTAATATAACCGTTAATAAGGATACTTTAAATAAGTCTGATATTGCAAAAATACTGGACATTGTTATGAGGGAAACAGGAAGACCTTTTGAACAAATTATTATTCAAACAAAGCACTAGTACAGATTGGCGGGATAAGAAATCAATGGATTGTTGTATATATAAATCCCTTTTGATATAATGAATAGTATATTTATTAAGGAGTGTTAAAACATGAGCGTCAATATAGATGAAGTATATGGGAGTATTAAGATTTCAGATGAAGTTATTGCAGCGACTGCTTCATTGACTGCTGTCAGCGTAGAAGGTGTTGCTGGACTAACGGGAGGCATCTCAGAAAGCATTTCGAATATCATTGGAAAAAGCAACCAAGCGAAAGGTATAAAAGTTAACACAAATGAAGAAAATGTAATTATTGATATTTATATTATTGTCAAATATGGGGTAAAAATACCGGAGGTTGCTTGGAATGTGCAAGAAAAGGTGAAACGAGAGGTTGAATCGACCACTGGTATTATAATAAAAGCTATCAATATCCATGTTCAAGGTGTTGACTATGGAAAAAGATTTGATGAATCTGAAGAGATTGTTAAAGCTAACCAAGATGGTTAGCTTTCCCATTGTATTAACTTAATTTGCTTACTTCAGAAGAGTAGATAAAAGGATATGAAACTTACTTAAATAATGGAGGAATACAAATGAAAAGAACACAAGCTCGAGAGCTGCTAATGCAATTGTTGTTTCAGATGAGCATACATAATGATTATAGCAGTGAGATAATTGACAAGTTTAAAAAAAATAACGATTATGAAGAACAAAAAGAATATTTTGACATGACTCTGACATCAGTGATTGATCATTTAAACGAAATTGATGGCTTAATTGAAAGTTCCACTGAAAACTGGAAAATTGAACGAATATCAAAAGTTGAGCTTGCTATTATCAGGCTTGCAGTGGCAGAAATATATTACATTTCAGAAATTCCACAATCCGTTTCCATTAATGAAGCAGTAGAATTAGGCAAAAAATTTGCAGGGGATGATTCGGGAAAATTTGTTAATGGTATTTTGGGCAAAATTGTAAGATGTGAATAAACCTGTAGCAAGATTCAATTACTTTGTGGCGCTGCATCACCACCTCAGTATGAAAACTGTGATGAATTCAAGTACTTAGGTGCGAGTCTGAAGACTTCATTAAAATGCTTTATTATTGAAAAATAATAATCGTTTGAAATGGGAGGTTTTTATTTGGAAAAACTGAAAAAGTTCTATTCTTTGGGGATTGATACCAGTAATTATACCACTTCAGCTGCTTTAATGGATGACTCTTATAACATAATTGCAGATGAAAGGATTCCCTTAGAAGTTTCTCACGGACAAAGAGGGCTACGACAATCTGATGCCGTTTTCAAACATATTATTAATCTGCCTGTGATAATGGAACGCGTATTTTTAAAGGTTCCCAATAATATAATTAGGTGCGTAGGGGTGAGTGTTCGACCTAGATCCGTAGAAGGCTCGTATATGCCAGCTTTTTTAAGTGGACAGGCACTATCAAAATCTATTTCTTTGGCTTTAAATAACCAATACTTTGAATTTTCTCATCAGGAAGGTCATATTAGAGCAGGATGTTTATCTTTGACTATGAATGAGATTCCCGAGTTTCTTGTGTTACATATATCTGGAGGGACTACAGAAATACTAATGGTAAAAACCAATGCTCTTGGATATGAGGTTAAAATCATAGGGGAAACAAAAGATATTTCTTTTGGACAACTTATTGATCGAGTCGGCGTTAAACTGGGACTCCCTTTTCCCAGTGGGAAATATTTAGATGAGAAAGCGAGTGCCTGTCAGGGCAAAAAAAGTAATCTTCTAAAAAAGATTTACGTGAAAGATTTAAACATGAACCTTTCTGGAATAGAAACTCAGTGTTTTAAGCTAATAGATAATCATATAGATCCTTATGTGCTTTCCCAGGAATTATTTGAAAAAATATCAGAAGCTTTGGTATCGATTATCTTTCATGGAACGAGTATAACTCATGTGAAACATGTTGTATTAGTCGGAGGTGTCTCAGCAAGTGGTTTTATCAAAAACCATATATCAACCCAATTTGAAGAAACAGATATCAACCTCCACTTTACCACCCCAAACTTGGCAACGGATAATGCTGTAGGGATTGCTGCTTTGGGGATGGATAGGCTTAGGAACAATGAATAATGAATAATGAATAATGAAGGATATAAATTTTTCTAAAGAATAATTTATTTTGATTTATATAAAGATAGAAGAACAATTACAATGAAGTAGTGTTTGTAATTAAATTTAATGAAGATTTGCGAAGGCAAATCCTCCATCATTATTCATTATTCATTGTTAATTATTAATTCAAAAAGAAGTGGTGTTTATATGAAAATGAAGGCTTTAAATGTAACGCAAGTTAATAACTATATAAAAAGAATCTTGCAAAGTGATCCTGTATTGACCAATATTTCTGTTAAAGGAGAGGTGTCTAATATCAAGTATCATGAAAGTGGGCATGTTTATTTTTCTCTCAAAGATCATAAGAGTAAAATGAGTTGCTTTATTTCATATGAAAACAGTAAAAACATGAAATATATTCTTGAGAATGGTATGGAAATCACCATTTCAGGATATATTTTTGTTTACGAAAAAAATGGAAGTTTTTCTCTAAATGTTATAGACATGGTTGTGGAAGGACAAGGCAATCTGCATATTGCTTTTGAAAAGCTCAAGGAAAAATTAGAAAAAGAAGGATTGTTTGATGTCTCTAAAAAGAAAAAGCTCCCACTTTTCCCTAAAACCATAGCAGTAATTACCTCAGCTACAGGGGCGGCTATAAAAGACATACTTATGACCATAAAAAGAAAAAACAACTATGTGGATGTTCTCATTTTTCCCTGTCTGGTTCAAGGAGATTATGCAAGTTCAGAAATATCTAAAACAATGGAAATTATCAACAATTTATACCCCAATACTGATATAATCATAATGGGTCGGGGTGGCGGTTCTATGGAGGAACTTTGGCCATTTAATGAAGAAGCTGTAGCGAGAAGCATTGATGCATCAAAAATTCCAGTTATTTCCGCTGTTGGACATGAAACTGATTTTTCCATATCAGATTTCGTTGCAGATGTTCGAGCAGCTACACCCACGGCTGCTGCAGAGATCGCTGTTCCAGATAGTTATGAATTGAGAAGAAAGATTGATAAATTCAAAAGAGACTCGGATATAACCATGAATCAAGTTATAGAAGAGCGTCAGCATAGATTGCAGAAACATAATTTCAGAGTCATGACGACTTTGTTAGATCAAAAGATTCAAAATTATCAATTATACTGTGAACAAAGGGAAAAAGAAATTCGACAAGGGATTATTGAGAAAATGAATAATCATAAAAATGAAATAGAAAAATATTTATCTGTTTTAGATCATTTGAATCCTGAGAATATACTTAAAAGAGGGTATGCTGCAGTTGTGACAGAAGACGATGAGTTTGTTAAGTCCATTGATGATGTTGGAACGGGTGAAAGTATCAGGATTGCTTTAACAGATGGATCATTATACAGCAAAGTTACGGGAAAAGAACTCAGAGGCAGTGGCGTGAAAATAGTAAGTAAAAGAAAGGAAGACAGAAAATGACTCGAAATACAGATAATATTTCATTCGAAGGAGCATTGTCTCAGTTAGAGAGCATTACTGAAAAACTAAAGGAAGGTAAAATTACTTTAGAAGAATCCTTAGAATTGTATGATCAAGGAATTAAGTACTATAAGGTCTGTTCAAACATTCTTGAGCATGCAAATCAAAAAATACGATTGTATAATAAAGAATTAAATTCCTTCAAGGAGGCGGATTATTGAACTTTGAAGAGCATTATAATAAGAAAAAAAAGCTTGTTGAGGATCATATTGTAGATTTTATTCCCAAGGTCCATAAAGAATCTGATACCCTTTATCACGCTATGAAATACAGCTTGGAGGCTGGGGGTAAAAGACTGAGACCGGTCTTGTTACTTTCAGCTTGTGAATTTTGCGAGGGCAACCTATCTGATGCGTTACCTTTTGCTTGTGCTTTGGAAATGATTCATACGTATTCTTTAATACATGATGATCTTCCAGCCATGGATAATGATGATTTCAGAAGAGGTAAGCCATCCAATCATAAAAAGTTTGGTGAGGCCACAGCCATATTAGCCGGTGATGGATTGTTAAATGCCGCTATTGAGATCATATGCTCAGATATATTAAAGACAGCCAACTCCTCGGAAATCACTCAGAGAAAACTTGTAGCTGCTCAGGAAATATTTCAAGCATCTGGTTGTCAGGGAATGATAGGTGGGCAGATTGCAGATATTAAAGCAGAAGGGGATCATCAGTCAGAGGAATTATTAGAGTATATTCATATAAAAAAGACAGCCGCATTATTAACTGCTTCTGTTCGTGCTGGAGCCATATTAGGGGAGGCCGAGGAATCGGTTTTGGCAGATCTTACTGAATTTGCAAAGAATATGGGTCTTGTTTTTCAGATTACGGATGATATATTAGATATATGTGGTGAGGATCAATTACTGGGAAAAGCAACTGGAAGTGATGTAAAACATAATAAGCTAACCTATCCATCTTTATATGGCTTAGAGCGTTCAAAAGAAATTATGAAAGAACTGGATGAAAAATCTATTATAATTCTAACAAAATATAAAGAGAAAAGCTTGTTTTTTAGAAATCTTTTAATATTTCTCTTGGAAAGACGCTGTTAGGGAGGAAAATGTTTTGAATTCATTTGGCCAGATTATGCACAACGATATTTTAGGGGCAGCCCTTGCATCTTGGTTTATTGCACAACTACTTAAATTTTTCTTTTCAATAAGAAAATATCATAAAGTTGACTTAACAAGATTGGTGGGTTCAGGTGGCATGCCAAGCTCTCATTCTGCATTTGTAATGGGTTTGTCAACTGCTATTGGTTTGAAAATTGGTTTTGATTCTTTAGAATATGCTATGGCAATAGGCTTTGCTTTTGTTGTTATGTATGATGCTTCAGGCGTAAGGCGTTCAGTGGGCATTCAGGCAAAAATTCTTAATGAGATGCTCATGGACATGAAAGAGATGAAACACATTGAGAAAAACCTAAAAGAACTTGTAGGA
The DNA here is from genome assembly GCA_016278615.1 of Clostridia bacterium. Taxonomy (GTDB): domain Bacteria; phylum Bacillota; class Clostridia; order Peptostreptococcales; family JAAYPU01; genus Soudan-22. The sequence continues at coordinate 9,024 of JADQBM010000085.1, forward strand.
CATACACCTTTCGAAGTTTTTATCGGGGCTTTCTTGGGTATCATTTTAGCAAATATTATTATTTGATATCGTATTTATGATATGGTATGATAATCTTTAGATTAAAGAGTGGCGCAGTATTCTAGTCAGAGTTATCATTTTTGAAGGCGGGGCTAAAAATCCGTCATAGGGCACATCGATGAAGTTCCTGGTATTTGCTGCTAACGCCCAGTTAGGGGTGGTTACTGGGAGTCAGAAGTTGGGGGCGATCCACAATGGCATGTGGGCGATGACCCTCGCTTCGTGGAGACTCGAGAATATTTTTTTTCGGGATAGACCTGTAAGTGTTATGTAGACACTACAGTGTAGCCTTCCTTGAGTGGGACATGGTAGATCGCATATTTCGGGTAGTATGGGCCAGGGCCCGGAACATACTATCTTTGTTGCGCGAAACCTGTTCTGCAAAAGAGGATAAAAAATGAAGTACCTGTAGAGGAAATCTCCTAGACTGTTCTGCTATGGAAGTATGTTGGGGATTACAGTACGAACTTAGTGGTAATCCAGTCTTGCTATCGGCGACGCAGCAAAGAGAAATTTGAAGGGAAACCGCTGATCTGGCGACTAATCAGTATTTTTCTGGGAAATCCTACTGGACCTAAGCCGTAAAGTTTACCCAATATATTGCCACTCAAAATTTTAAAATCTAATATTGGTGATTTGTTGTTATGAAAATTAAAAAGCCTACAATGAGAAAAGACAAGCTTAATCGTATAAAATGGGTGTTGCTCATAACATTATGGACATTTTGTTTGTCTGTATTTATGAGTTTTTTTTCTGATATTATTCTTAGAAACACCAATCTATTCGTTTCTTTTGTATTGCTTCTTTTTATTATTATTACAGGCATTGTTTTTGATCTCATTGGAATCGCTGTTGCTGCTGTAGATGAAAAACCGTTTCACTCCATGGCTTCAGGAAAAGTACATGGGTCCATTCAATCCATAAAAATGATTAAGAATGCCAGTAAAGTGGCCAATATCTGTAATGATGTCATAGGGGATATTTGCGGCATTATCAGCGGGGCTTCAGCAACATTTATTGTGGTACGGACAGTGCAATTGTATCCGGATACAAACTTAGGTTTATTCACGGTTTTAATGAGCAGTTTGGTTGCGGCATTAACAGTAGGCGGCAAAGCAATTGGAAAAGATATCGCTCTTAATCATTCGAAGATTATTATCACAATTTGTGGAAGAATTTTATATAGTATAGAGAATACTATTAGAATAAAGATTTTAAAATAGTACATGAAGTAAATGAGGAATGGTATATGACAAATTACATAGATGAATTAAAATCTCCTGCTGATTTAAAAAAGCTTACAACAAAAGAATTGGAATTGTTAACTTATGAAATTAGAGATTTTTTACTAAACAAGGTTTCAACAACAGGTGGGCATATTGCGTCTAACCTTGGGGTAGTGGAATTGACCATTGCAATTCATAAAGTCTTTGACAGCCCCAAGGACAAACTCATTTGGGATGTTGGACATCAATCCTATATCCATAAAATTCTCACTGGAAGAGCACAAGGATTTGATACATTAAGACAATTCAATGGATTAAGCGGCTTCCCCAAAAAAGAGGAAAGTCTCCATGATATTTTTGATAGTGGACATAGTAGTAATTCTATTTCTGTAGGTTTGGGAATTGCAAAAGCTCGAGATTTAAATAAAGAAGATTTTTCTGTGGTAGCGGTTATTGGAGACGGCGCATTGACCGGAGGAGTTGCATATGAGGCATTAAACAATGCCGGCCATGTTAATACAAACTTAATTGTCATTCTTAATGATAACGAGATGTCAATTTCACAAAACATTGGTGGCATTTCAAAACATCTAAGTAGATTAAGAACAGCTCCGGCTTATAGAGAAATGAAAGAAAAGTTAAAAGGGACTCTTAATAAAATACCAAAAGCAGGACATCTGATTTATTCGGCATTGGAAAAAATAAAGGATGCTATAAAATATACGCTGGTTGCAGGTATTGTTTTTGAAGAACTGGGTTTTACATATTTAGGACCTGTGGATGGACACAATATTAGTGAATTGGTTGCTGTGTTTGAAAATGCGAAGAGTGTTAAAGGACCCGTTATCATTCACACCATTACGAAAAAAGGCAAAGGGTACAGAATTGCTGAAAAAGAGCCCGATAGATTTCATGGGATTGGCACTTTTGATATTGAAACAGGTGAAACGAAAACAAAAACCACCATGCCTTCTTATTCTGCGATATTTGGAAGGAAGCTAACAGATTTAGCGGAGAAAAATTCAAAAATTGTTTCTGTTACAGCCGCCATGGGGGATGGAACTGGATTAAAGGAATTTTCAAGAAGATTTCCAGATCGTTTTTTTGATGTTGGTATTGCAGAGCAGCATGCTGTCACTTTTGCTGCAGGTTTAGCTATCAACGGAATGTTTCCTGTTGTGGCAATGTATTCCACATTTTTACAAAGAGCATATGATCAGATTATGATGGATGTTTGTCTGCAAAAACTACCGGTCACTTTTTGTATTGATAGAAGTGGAATTGTGGGAGAAGATGGAGAAACACATCATGGTATTTTTGATATTTCGTATTTAAGTCATTTGCCAAATCTAACGATAATGGCTCCAAAAGATAAAAATGAATTGGAAGCGATGTTGGCATATGCTGTAGATCTTGGTAAGCCTTGCGCTTTGAGATATCCCAGAGGAACTGCTCATGATTTTTCTTCTGTTTTTAGTGAGAGTCTCCTTAACGGAGAACCAGAAATGCTGGTGCCACGAGGCGAATTATGCATCATAGCTGTGGGAAGAATGGTAAAAGCATCCTATGAGGCTTCTCAAATTCTTTTGGAAAAGAACATCCATATTTCTGTAATGAATGCAAGATTTATTAAACCAATTAATGAAGAAGCATTTTTGGATTTGTTTAATCATACCGACAAAATTATAACCATTGAAGATAATACTATAATTGGCGGATTTGGAAGCAGTATTTCTGCTTTGATTCAAAAACATAATTTAAAAAATGACTTGCATATTATGGGGTGGCCGGATAAATATATTGAGCATGGGTCTATAAAAGAATTGGATGCAAAATATGAACTGGATTCAGAAGGCATTGTTAAGCATGTTCTAAGATTCATAAATGGGAGTATATAATGGCAAATAAAGAAAGATTAGATGTTTTGCTAGTGGAAAAAGGACTATCTGAGTCAAGAGAAAAGGCGAAACGTGCTATTATGGCAGGCGTCGTTTTTGTTGACAATCAAAAGGTTGATAAAGCGGGTACCCAGGTAAGCACATCTTCTGAAATATTTTTAAAAACCAATTTATGCCCTTATGTGAGCAGAGGAGGACTAAAGCTTGAAAAAGCATTAGAGTACTTTGGACTTCAAATAGAGGGCTATATTGCTATGGATATTGGGGCTTCCACAGGGGGCTTTACGGATTGCATGCTTCAAAAAGGTGCAAAAAAAGTATATGCTTTGGATGTGGGATATGGACAGCTGGATTGGAAGCTTAGAAATGAGCCACGAGTTCATAATATGGAAAAGATAAACATCCGATATGTAAACAAAGATGATATTAAAGAACCATTGGATTTTATAACCATTGATGTGTCTTTTATTTCTTTAACACTTGTACTTCCTGTGGCTTTTGAACTATTAAAAGAAAATGGTGTATTGATTTGTTTAGTCAAGCCCCAGTTTGAAGCAGGTAGACAACAGGTAGGTAAAAATGGTATTGTAAGAGATAAAAAGATTCACATGGAAGTGATAGAAAGAATCACATCATTTTCACATGACCAGGGATTTTCTATCAGAGGTCTTACTTTTTCTCCGGTTAAAGGTGCAAAAGGGAATATTGAGTATTTATTATTTTTATCAAAAAACAAAGAGACAAGAGATGAGTATAATATTAGAGAGACAATTGATGAGGCTCATGGAGAACTTTAAAATTTAAGGGTTGGTGAAGATATGAAATTTTCGAAAAAAATTAAAAACATGGACCATTCTCCTATTAGAAAGTTTTATAAATATGCGGAAGATGCCAAAGAAAAAGGAAAGAAAGTGTATCATTTGAACATAGGTCAACCGGATATTAAAACACCTGACGTCTTTATGAATGCTATTAAAGCTTTAGATTCTAAGATTATTGAGTATATGCCTTCACAGGGAATTCCTGAGCTCATTTTTCAGATACGAAAGTATTATGAACGCCATGATATCTTTTTTGATAATAAAAATATTATTATCACCAATGGGGGTAGCGAAGCATTGACATTTACTATGCTATGTATCACCAATGACGGAGATGAAATTATCATTCCCGAACCTTATTATTCAAACTACAATATTTTCATAAAAGGAACGGGCGCAAAAATTGTACCTATTACAACTCATGCTGAAAATGGATTCCACTTTGCAAAAGAAGAAGAAATCATCAGTCGAATTACAAAAAGAACAAAAGCAATTCTTCTCACCAATCCGGGAAACCCTACTGGGACTGTATTGACGCTGAAAGAAATGAGGATGATTGCAGATGTGGCCAAGGCATATGATATATTCATTATTTCCGATGAAGTTTATAGAGAATTTGTTTATGATGATAGCCCTGTTACAAGTTTTGGACAACTTCCAGATATAACAGACAGAGTTATTTTAATCGATAGTATTTCAAAAAGATTTAGTGCCTGTGGTGCAAGAATTGGAGCACTCCTCACTAAAAATGAAGAATTATTGGATCATGTATTAAAATTGTGCCAGGGGAGATTATCTTGTTCAACCTTAGATATGATTGGTGCCACAGAACTATATAAACTTCCTCCATCCTATTTTGAAGAAGTTAAAAATGAATATGAGAATCGAAGAAATATCGTTGTGGACATATTGAGTCAAATAGAAGGCGTGGTTTGCAGAAAGCCCTCAGGCGCTTTTTACCTCACCGCCAAATTGCCGGTAAATGATGCTGAAGAATTTTTAATATGGATGTTGACATCCTTCGATATGGACGACGAAACCGTTATGTTTGCCCCAGTAGAAGGCTTTTATGAAACGAAAGGTTTAGGCAAAAATGAAATAAGAATTGCTTATGTGTTAAATGAAAAAGATCTCACCAGGGCGATGAATATATTAAAGTGTGGTTTGGAAAAATATAAATCATTGACGACGGCGTAGGAGAAGGAATTATGAGTAAAAAATACCTTATAACCACATTTGGATGTCAGATGAATGAACATGATTCTGAGAAGTTGGCAGGGATGCTTGAGAATATGGGTTACTCAGAAGGAGAAACCCTTGAAACATCAGACATTATTGTTTTAAACACGTGTAGTGTAAGAGAAAATGCTGATTTAAGTTTTTTTGGAAAACTGGGATATCTTAAAAATTTAAAGAAAAACCATCCTGACCTTACCATCTCAGTTTGCGGATGTATGATGCAACAACCTCATATCGTGGAGACTGTTAAAAAAAAATATCCTTTTGTGGATATTGTTTTTGGAACACATAATCTACATGAATTCCCACAAATGTTAATAGAGTCTTTAAGTAATAGAGAACTTTCTGTTCATGTATGGAATGAGGAAGGAGATATTGTTGAAGACCTTCCAGTTAAAAGAAAGTTGGAAACAAAAGCATTTATAACCATTATGTATGGGTGTAATAATTTCTGTACTTATTGCATAGTTCCTTTTACTCGGGGACGAGAACGCAGTAGGAAGCCTGAGGATATCATCAGAGAGATAACAGAGCTTGCCCAAAATGGGACAAAGGAAATAATGCTATTGGGACAAAATGTAAACTCATACGGCAAAACCCTTGAAAATAGAATGGATTTTGCGGATTTACTTTATCAAATCAATGAGATTAAATATCTTGAGAGAATTCGATTTATGACTTCTCACCCAAAGGATTTATCAGAAAAGCTTATTAAGGCTTTCGGGGCGTGTGAGAAAGTATGCAATCATATTCACTTGCCAGTACAATCTGGGAGTAACCGTATATTGAAACTTATGAACAGACAATATACGAAAGAACATTATCTTCAACTTATAGAAAAGCTCAGAATGGTTGATAAAAACATAGCTATTTCTACAGATATCATTGTAGGGTTTCCTGGAGAAACCGAAGAAGATTTTGCGGAAACATTAGACCTTGTGAAAAAGGTGCGATACGATTCAGCTTTTACCTTCTTGTATTCTCCCAGAAAAGGAACACCAGCAGAAAAGTATGAAGATATAATAGATGAAGATATTAAGCATAAACGTTTTAACCAACTCTTAAAAACGTTAAACGATATTACCCAGGAAAAAAACCTGCTTTATGAAGGTGAAATGGTGGATGTCTTGATTGAAGGAAAAAGCAAAACGGATGAGACCAAACTATCGGGAAGAACCACTACCAATAAATTAGTAAATTTCAAAAGCAATTCAAAAGAGGGCAAGATCGTTCCAGTCCGAATTACAAAGGCCAGGACCTTTAGTTTGGAAGGAGAAGCGATAGAGAATTAACTGAAAAACTCTTAGCCAATCAAGCAGTCTCAACGACGAAATTAAAATTTC
>JADQBM010000077.1 GCA_016278615.1 Clostridia bacterium
TTAAGGCAAAAAAAAGGAGACTTTTTTGAAAATCTCCTAGAAATATTTTAAGCTGTTTTATGGTTTGCAAGGGACTTATTTTTTGCAAAAATCATCCTACCTGCAGCTGTTTGTAATACGCTTGTTACCGTAACATTTATGGTGTCTCCAATGCTTTTTCTACCTTCTTCAACAACAATCATGGTGCCATCATCCAAATAAGCAACGCCCTGGTTCATTTCTTTTCCTTCTTTAATAACCGTTACCAACATGTCTTCACCTGGCAAAACAATAGGTTTAAGGGAGTTGGCAAGTTCGTTGATATTAAGAACTTCCACGCCATGAATTTCTGCCACCTTATTTAAGTTGTAATCGTTTGTAACCACTTTTCCATTTATATGCTGAGCAAGCTTTAATAGCTTCATATCTACTTCATCAACATCAGGAAAATCTTTATCTGTTATTTGAACATCCATTACAAGATCTTTTTGGATTCTATTGAGTATATCCAGGCCTCTTCGTCCTCTGTTTCTTTTTAGTGCATCCGAAGAATCTGCAATATGGCGCAATTCCTCTAAGACGAACTCAGGAAGTATAATGCTTCCTTCTATAAAACCGGTTTTTATTATATCCGATATTCTTCCATCAATAATAACGCTGGTATCTAATATTTTAGGGGTTGCTTCATCGTTGAATTTGTTTCTTCCCTTAAATAAATAACCGGTATTTTTCTTTGTTGTAGGAAAATTATGAATCAAGTCATTTCCTTTTTTCATTGCAATGCTAATTCCCAGATAGCCCATAAAAATATAGGTCAATATTGATAAAACTGTACCAATATAGAATATCTCTATTTTGGTAAGAAGCTGACTGATAAGATAAGCAATAATGAGACCAATAATGAGTCCTGCTGTTCCTGATAATATATCATTTGAAGGAATCTTTTGTAGCTCGGATTCAATACGTTTGGTTATCTTTATGCCCCGATTCTTTATAATCGGCGTAATAGCAAAAAATAAAAGTCCAAAAGATAATACGCATATGGTAGTAATAATCATCTCTGATTTAGACGTTAACATAATTGCCTGTTCTATATCGTAAGTATTAAATAAAATAAAAAACAGTACAGAAAAACCGTAACCCAACAGCATTCCTGTTAAACCAATAATCGCCCTTAAAATTTTATTGAACATTTTTTTCACCTCCTTTATTCATTATTGGCACTATATTGATATTTTATAACTGTTTCTGAGTAATTCCAAGTATTTTTAATGAATATATAAAATAAAGCACCTAAAAGGTGCTTATTGTTCACTGAACACTGCATCATTTACTAATTCAAGCACTTCATTTTCATCTATATCTTTTGCCAGGACCAATTCACTTATTAAAATCTGCTTTGCATTTGTGAGCATTTTCCGCTCTCCTGTGGATAACCCTTTTTCCTTGTCTGATAGCATTAAGTTTCTGACTACCATTGCCACTTCAAAAATATCACCACTTTTTAATTTCTCCATATTTTCTCGATATCTGCGATTCCAGTTGTCAGGCATATCAGAGGCCGAGTCTTTAAGGAGATCCCATACCCTATCTATTTCGTTCCCCGTAATGACATTTCTAATCCCTATCTCATCTATATTATCTAAAGGTACCATCACCTTCATTTCACCAATAGGAATTCTCATTATATAATACTTTCTCTTTTCGCCCAATATATCCTTTTCTTCTATTTTTTCTATAATGCCTGCACCATGCATTGGATATACTACTTTATCACCTATATTAAACATAAAAAAAACCTCCCAGCCCATAGATTCAGTATAAAGTATATCCCTCTTTGTGTCAAGCAGTCCAGTGTATCATAGGTTTTTACATATGTCAACATATTATAAGTTCATCCAACATCCTCAGTAATTACATGCGTTCTAATGCCTTTATTGCTTCATTTATGGTGTCAACAGCAATAATTTTGGTATTTTGTAATTTACCAGATATTTTTTTTGAATTTTTTTCAGGCATCATAACCCTCTCAAAACCCATTTTAGATGCTTCTTTCAACATCTTTTCTGCGTTGGGAATGGGTCTCAGTTCTCCAGTAAGCCCAATTTCTCCTATTACGGCGACTCGATCTGAAGCTACTTTAATTCCCTTGCAGCTTGAATAAATGGCTAATGCTACAGCCAAGTCTGTAGAAGTTCCCTCAGGCTTAATGCCACCCACAATATTGACATAGATATCATTATTAATCAGGGATAACCCAGTCTTCTTCTCTAATACTGCAATAATCATATTGAGTCTTCCATTGTCAATTCCAATAGAAGCTCGTCTTGCAAAGCCTATGTTGGCAGGCACAGCTAATGCTTGCACCTCTAAAAGCAAAGGCCGCGTTCCTTCATAACTACAAGTAACAATGGCACCTTCCGCTTCTTTCTCCAAACCATCCATAAAGCTTTTAGATAAATTATCAAACTCAACCAACCCATTCTCTTTCATTTCAAAAACACCGATTTCGCTTGTTGTTCCATACCTGTTTTTGTGAGAGCGTAATATCCTAAATTCCTGACTTCGCTCACCACCAAAATTCAATACTGTATCCACCATATGCTCTAATATTCTTGGCCCAGCCAGCTCTCCACTCTTTGTGACATGGGCAATGAAAAAAACTGGAATGTTTTTAGTTTTTGCTTCTCTAACCATTTCATTGGCACAATCTCTAACTTGTGACACTGTCCCCGGTGCTGAAGTAAGATTTTCAGAAAACAAGGTCTGAATACTATCTATAATGAGAAACGCAGGTTCAATTTCTCTTACGAAGTGTAATATTCTATCTATATTTGTCTCTGAAAGTAAAAACAGCTCATCTGAAATGGCATGAATTCTATCAGCCCTAATTTTAATTTGTTCTTCTGATTCCTCTCCAGTCACATATAAAACTTTACCATTTTTTTCAGCAATTGCAGCGGCTGCTTGAAGTATTAGTGTTGATTTTCCAATGCCTGGTTCCCCCGATATTAAAGTAACAGAACCCTTTACCAGTCCGCCTCCTAAAACTCTATTGAGTTCATTGATGCCCGTATCTAAACGGCTATGTATCCCAGATTTAATTTCATGTATGGGCATTGGTTTTGTTCGACTATCATAAACAGCTAACTTATTGGGCTCTGACCCTGAAACCTTCTCTTCAGCAAAAGTATTCCACTGTCCACATATGCATTGCCCCGCCCATTTAGGACTTTCATACCCACATTCTTGACATACGAAAATTGTCTTTTGTTTTTTACTCATAATTTCCCCCAGTAAATTTCGGGCGGGTGCAAGACCCGCCCCTACATGTCTTTATCCTTTATCTTTATCTTTATCTTTATCTTTATCTTTATCTTTTATCTTTTATCTGTTATCTTTCCTTCATTGTTCCCTGTCCCCTGTAAGCACTTGATTCATTTCAGCTTTTTTAAATACAATCTTTTCATCTTCTAAATCTATAAATATGTTGTCTTTATTTACAATGGTTTCTTTAAGAATCTCTTCTGCAAATTTATCTTCAATGAGCCTCATGATGGTTCTTCTTAAAGGTCGTGCACCGTATTTTTGATCATATCCTTTTTTCGCAACATGGTCTTTAACAGAATCACTGATTTCTATATTGATATCCAGGTTCTTTATTTTTTTCTTTAAGCTATTGGTCATAAGTTCAATAATCTGAAGAATTTGCTCTTTTTCAAGGGCGTGAAAGACAATGACTTCATCAATTCTGTTCAAAAACTCTGGTCTAAAAGACTTATTCAATTCATCCATAATGTTTTCTTTCATTTTTTCATATGCATTCATCTTTTCATCCAGATCAACTGAAAAACCCATTGATGTCTGTTTTTTGATTTTTTGAGCACCTACATTAGAAGTCATAATAATAATGGTATTTTTAAAGTCTACGGTTTTTCCCTTTGAATCTGTCAGTCTACCATCCTCTAATATTTGTAGAAGCACATTAAAAACATCCGGATGTGCTTTTTCAATTTCATCTAATAAAACAACTGAGTAGGGTTTTCTCCTAACCTTTTCAGTTAACTGCCCACCTTCTTCATACCCTACGTAACCAGGAGGTGAACCCATTAGTTTTGAAACAGAGTGTTTTTCCATATATTCTGACATATCCAATCTTATGATCGCATTTTCTTCTCCGAATATCGCCTCTGCTAAAGCCTTAGAAAGTTCCGTTTTGCCTACTCCTGTAGGTCCTAAAAATATAAATGAACCTACGGGTCTATTGGGATCTTTAAGCCCAACCCGAGCTCTTCTTATTGCCTTTGATACTGCCGCTACCGCTTCTTCCTGCCCGATTACCCTATTGTGTAGAATCTTCTCTATGTTTAATAGTCGCTCTGATTCATTTTGGGTTAATTTATTTACAGGAATACCCGTCCATTTAGATAAAATACTTGCAATTTCTTCGTCATCAACAATGGCATTGTCATGACTATTGTCTTTCCATTTATTTTTCTTGCTTTCTATTTCCATGTGAAGTTCTTTTTCAACATCTCGCAACTTTGCCGCTTTTTCGAAGTCCTGCTTCTGAACCGCTTCTTCTTTCTCATTGGACAATTCTTCTAACTTTTTTTCTAAATCCACGATATTGTCCGGAAGTACAAAGGTAGATAATTTCATAAGAGAAGCCGCCTCATCAATTAAGTCTATCGCTTTATCTGGTAAAAATCTATCGGAAATATATCTGTCAGATAATGTAACAGCTTCTTTAAGCGCCCCGTCTGTAATGGTTACACCATGATGTTCCTCGTATTTAGGCCTAAGGCCTGATAAAATCATAACTGCCTCTTCTATTGATGGTTCTTCAACTTTAACTGGCTGGAATCTTCTTTCAAGAGCCGTATCCTTTTCTATCCTTTTTCTATATTCCTCAAAAGTCGTCGCTCCTATTACTTGGATTTGACCTCTTGCCAATACAGGTTTTAATATATTGGATGCATCGATTGCTCCCTCTGCTGCACCTGCTCCAATAATTGTATGCAGCTCATCAATAAATAGAATGATATTCTCTGAACGAGAAGCCTCATTGATGGCTTTTTTAAGGCGTTCCTCAAATTCTCCTCTGAATTTGGCTCCCGCAAGCATAGATGCCATATCCAAAGTGATAATTTTTTTGTTTTGCAAACTGTCACAAATATTTCCATCTGCTATTTTTTGGGCAAGCCCTTCTATGACAGCTGTTTTACCAACTCCAGGTTCTCCAATTAAACAAGGATTATTTTTTGTTCTTCTATTTAGTATTTGAATAATTCTTTCAATTTCAGACTCTCTTCCGATAACCGGATCAACCTCCCCTTCCTTTGCAGAATTTGTGAGGTTTTTTCCAAATCGTTTCAGCATACTGCTGGATTCATTTGGTTCTTCTTCTCCACTTTCTTCTTCATAGTCCTCATTTTCAATAAAATCTATTATCTCTCTAATTAATTCATCGGAGTTGATGCCTAATTCCACTAAAGCTTTAGCACCTATTCCATTACCTTCTCGAATAATTCCAAGTAGCAAATGCTCTGTCCCAATTATATTTTTACCTTGTTTTTGAGCCTCACTATACCCTATTTCAATTATTTTAGCTGTTCGCTGAGTAAAGCCCAACAACTTTGTGTTGCTGGCATTTCCGCCTCCAACCATTGATATAATTTTATTCCTTACTTTCTCTTCGTCCACACCAAAATTATCTAATACTTCTGCAGCAATCCCTTCCTCTTCTCTGATTAAGCCCAATAAAATGTGCTCACTTCCAATGAGACTATGCCCCATTATTCTCGCTTCTTCCTGAGAATACGTCAATGCGTTTTTTGCTGTTTGAGTAAATTTTCCATATAGTTCCATATTTTCACCGCCATTCTTTGTTTGTTGTTTTTTATCATACTATGGTTATGTGTTAAGTAAATCTACAATATACTCTGCTCTTTTAATATCTCTTTCTCTTTCATCTAAGTTTTTTTCAAATATGAGCTGTAAGGACGCTGGTTGAATACTATTGATGATATAATGCAATGTGGTATTATTAACCTCTGTTAAAATGCCTAAATCTACACCTAAAATAGCGTCCGACAGCAACATCATACTTTCTTGATAATTCAAAATTCTTGCATGGGTTAATATCCCAAATGAACGATATATCTTATCTTCAATTAATAGCCGATCATTATTTAATAGAAAGCTTCGTGCTTTTTCTTCTTTTTCTATTAGTTGCTTAATAATATTTTGTACAGCATCCATGATTTCTTTATCACTGACGCCCAAAGTAACTTGGTTGGATATCTGAAACATATTTCCCAACGCTTCACTTCCTTCACCATAAGCGCCCCTGACTGTCAACCCAATCTTTGACAACGTTTGGATTATTTTTTTAAGTTCCCCGGCAACTCTTAAGGCCGGCAAATGCATCATAACAGAAGCGCGAAGTCCTGTTCCCACATTGGTCACACAAGACGTAAGAAATCCTAATTTCTCATCAAAAGCATATTCTAATTTATCTTCTAAGAAATCATCTATCTCATTGGCAGCCCCATAAGCTTTATCAATTTCCAAACCTTTTTCAATACATTGAATTCTTATATGATCTTCTTCATTGACCATAATGCTAATTTTCTTGTCTTTACTTATTAAAAGGGCACCCTTTCTGAAATCATTTAGGAGATTTGCGCTCATGAGATGCTTTTCTACTAACTCTTGTTGTATTAATGGATCAATTTCCTTAAGAATATTGATATCAAAATTATTTTTAAAAGAGTCATCATGTTGAAATATTTTGACTACTTCTTGAATGACTTCATTACTTTTCTCTTCAGATAGCATCATGGGAAAAGAAAAGTTCTTAATGTTCCTTGCAAGTCTGATTCGGCTTGTAACCACAGGGGAATGGCTATTTTGATTCATTCATCTCACCCCCAGCTAAGCTTTTTTCCAACACTTTAATTTTGTCTCTTAATAACGCTGCTTCCTCGAATTCCTCTTTTTTGATTCTATCCCTAAGCTCTTTCTTTAAACATAAGATTTCGTTTTTTGTTTTCAGTTCGCCACCTGATCTTTGAGGAATCTTTCCTATATGAACATTCTTACCCTGAACTTTTTCCAGTACACTATCTAAGTTTTCTTTGAATACTTCATAACAATGGCTACACCCAAGTCTTCCAGACTTTCTGAATCCATCTAATGTCAACCCGCATTTTTCACACTTGATGCTGTTGACTCCTGATGTGCCAACAGTCTTATTTCCATGTATGGCCTCAAAAAGATTAGATACAAAATTATTAATATTCTTGCCTCCCGAAGGATCAATAATAATATTTTCATATAGTAGAGCACACTGTTCACAAAGATTCATGGATATTTTTTTACCTTTTAAAATTTTCACAATATGAATTCTTGCATTATTGAGTTTGCATTTTTCACATATCATCAAATACCCTCCCTATTCATTCCGGTACACAGCTAACATCATACTTTTTAATATATTTGCTCTCACTTCATTTTTTATGTCAAAGGGAGATTGAATAGAACGGTCACTTATGGCTGCATTCATTATTTCTTTTTCTCTGCCAGAAATAATACCTTTTTGATGAAGCAGTTCAATAATCTGAACCCCTTTTAGGTGATTGATGCTGTTCCCAATTTCTATAAATAGACCTTCAACATATCGGTCTTTCTCAATATCCATTTGAGCTATTTTAATACACCCGCCGCCACCTCTTCGACTCTCAACAATAAATCCTCTATCCATTGAAAATCTTGTGGTTAACACATAGTTTATCTGTGATGGAGAGCATTTAAAATAACTTGCAAGCTCATTTCTTTGTATCTCAACAGATTGATTGCTGGCATCTTCAAGAAGTTCTTTTATAAATACCTCAATAATATCACTGATATTAGACATTTCATCACCTCTGTTTGACTTTCTTTGACTTTAACTAATTGTACATTATTTTTCCCTTGTGTTCAACTATTAATTCAAGAAGCTAAGAATTCTCTTAGCTTCTTGAATTAATAATGAACAATGAATAATGAATAATGAAGGTAAGAATTTGTAGCCAAATTCTAATTATATTTAAAAATGGGGATTTACTTTTTTAAGTAAATCCCCTTCCTTAATTGTTCATTATTCATTGTTCATTATTCATTGTTCATTATTCATTGTTCATTATTCATTAACCAGTTCATTAACCAAGCTTACTCTTCGTCTTTCTTGATCGTGGCAATTATTTTATCTACCAAATGCGCTGGTACTTCTTCGTATTTCTCGAATTTCATTGAAAAGTTTCCTCTTGCTTGGGTCATGGAACGTAAATCGATTGCATATTTAAACATTTCAGCCATTGGGGCTTCTGCTACAACAGTTTGAGATCCATCATCTTTAGGTTCCATTCCTAAAATACGTCCTCTTCTTTTGTTCATATCTCCCATGATATCACCCATGTAGTCATCTGGAACGTTAACTTCAACATGCATAATGGGTTCAAGTAAAACAGGACTTGCTTCTTGTACCCCCTTCTTAAATGCAACAGCTGCCGCAATTTTAAAGGCCATTTCAGATGAATCCACATCATGATAAGAACCATCATATAGTTCTGCTTTTATGTTAACAACAGGGAATCCAGCAAGGACGCCTTTTTCAAGGCACTCCCTCAATCCTTTTTCTACAGCTGGTATATACTGTTTGGGTACAGAACCTCCGAATATTTTTTCCACATATTCAAAATCTTGTTCACTCTTTGAAAACCGGATGTGCACATCCCCATACTGTCCTGCACCGCCTGATTGCTTTTTATGTTTGCCTTGAACATCAGATTTCCCTTTTATGGTCTCTCTATATGCAATCTTTTGATCTATAATATCTACATTAACACCAAATTTATCTTTAAGCTTAGACGTAATAACGGAAATATGAATATCCCCTTGTCCCCCAACCAATGTCTGTCGAGTTTCTGCATTTCTAACGACCTGAAATGTGGGATCTTCTTCTGTCAGTCTACTAAGTCCTGTGCCTATTTTTTCCTCATCGCCCTTTGACTTTGGCTCTACTGCCATGAATAAAGTAGGCTCAGGGAATTTAATCGCATCAAATTTTATAGGTTTAGCCTTGTCACATAAGGTATCTCCAGTTTTTGTATTCTGAAGTTTTGAAGCAGCAATGATGTCACCTGCAACTGCCCCATTTGTTTCAATTTGAGTTTTCCCTCTTAGGCAAAATAAATTTCCTATTTTTTCTGATTTATCTTGAGAAGAATTATAAAACTCAACACCTGATTTCATGCGACCAGACATTACTTTTATTAAAGATATTTTTCCAACAAAAGGGTCTACAATGGTTTTAAATACCAAAGCAGAAAATGGCTCAGTTTCAATGCATTTTCTAACTTCCTTCTCTTGGGTTTTTGGATTAATGCCTTCATAGTCGAAATGTTCTTTTGGATTAGGGACATATTCGGTCAATATATCCAAAAATGTTGCAACTCCAATATTTTTAACAGCAGAACTTACAATCACGGGAACAATGTTTCCTTCTGCAATTCCGTTTTTTAATCCCTTATGAATTTCATCTGGCGTGAAAGCTTCTCCTTCAAAAAATTTTTCAAGAAGTTCTTCATCGCTTTCTGCTACTGCTTCAATAAGCATTTCCCTAATGGGCGCTACACTTGCCGCAACATCAGCAGGGATTTCTACTTCATCATACCCTTTGTCTGTAAAAGTTCTTGCCTTCATTTCCACAACATTTACAAATCCTGTGAAATGCTCTCCTCCTGATGGAATCATAAAAGGTGCAATGGATTTTCCAAATTGGTCTCTTAACTCATTAAGAACCTTCTCATAATCAATATTTTCTTTATCCATTTTATTCACAACAATAAAAGTTGGAAGTTTTCTTTCTCTTGAATATTTCCAAACTTTTTCTGTTCCAACCTGAACACCTGAAGAAGCATCTACAACTATGACCGCTGCACCTGCAACTCTCAGTGATGAATTAACTTCGCCAACAAAATCAAAATAACCAGGTGTATCAAGAAAGTTAATTTTAACATCGTTCCATTCTATTGGAATTAACGAAGTTCCTATGGACATATTTCTTTCAATTTCCATTTTGTCATAATCAGACACTGTGTTTCCGTCCTCAACTTTTCCCATTCGGGTTATAACACCTGTAGAAAAAAGAGCTGCTTCTAAAAGTGTCGTCTTACCACTTCCCCCATGTCCAACAAGGGCAACATTTCTAATGCTATCACTTGAGTATTCTTTCATTTTATCTGCAACCTCCCTAATGATTATAATCTTTTTATAATAGGCAGTACATTTGTTTATTATAACATTTTTTCTAATAAATTAAAATATTTTTTATTTTCTAAAAATAGAGTATTCTCGCCGTATTCTGAAGCATCAAATTCTTTTAAGCCTTATTGAACCATCTGTTTTTATAAACTTAGAGAATATAATAGTAAGAATAAAAGCTGATCCTATCCTGACCAGTGATAGTACCCAAATATTTGCTCCAATTACATAAAAAATCAATGTTGTTTCCAATATTCCATGACCGCAAGATAAGAAAATTCCTATCAAGAAAACATCTCTTTTGGAAAGATCTGCTTCCTTAGCTGTTTCCATAACAGCTCCTGCTCCATATGAAATGCCTATAAAAAAACCAATAATAAGGGGAAAGACCGCTTCCCTTGAAATCCCCAATAATTTTGCCATAGGTTGGAGTTTATTGGATATTGCTTCTAATATCTTATAGTCTCGCATCAATTGAATAACAATCATTAAGGGGACAATAACCTTTGTCATGCCCCACACTATTTTAACAGAACCAAAAACTGCTTCTTTAAGTATTTCTTCTACCACAATACCCCCCCTAATTGGCCAATAATAATACCAAATACAACTGCCAGAGAAAATCTAAAGATTGAAAAAAAAGTAATGCTTAATCCAAGTTTTTTCATCACGACCCCTTCAATAAATAGGGTGTGAAAAAACAAAACCATAAGGGCTAAGGTTGTAATTTGATAATTATTAAGGGAAATGGCTTCAATGGCAGCAATTGCACCATACTCATCAAGAAAAGACCCAGAGATAAAGGGAATTGCGGCTTCTCCTGGAAGATTAAACAGTTTCATTAATGGTCGAAAAAATTCTCCTATTGCACCTATAACTGGCGTGTATCTAAGCACGGTTACAGCCATATAGACTGGAACCGTTATCTTTGCGAGAAACCATGCAGTCTCAATTCCTTTTCTAAATCCTGTTTTGACTGATTCTATAAACATTGACTCACCCACTGTTATTATTCTTTAAAATTCTGCCGACTTAGGTGTCCTTGGAAAAGAAATTACATCTCTGATATTAGCCATTCCCGTGAGGTACATAATCATTCTCTCAAACCCCAAGCCATAACCCGAGTGAATGGCCCCTCCATATTTTCTGAGATCCAAATACCACCAATAGTCTTCTTCATTAAGACCCATGGCTTTGATTCTATCTAACAGAATCTCGTGTCTTTCTTCTCTTTGGCTCCCGCCAATAATCTCTCCTACGCCGGGTACCAATAGGTCCATCGCGGCTACCGTTTTGTTATCATCATTTTGCCTCATATAAAATGCTTTTATTTCCTTGGGATAATCAACAACAAATACGGGTTTATTAAATACTTCTTCTGTTATATATCTTTCATGCTCCGTTTGAAGGTCTATCCCCCATTCAACGGGATATAAAAACTCTTTACCCGATTTTTTTAGTAATTCAACGGCTTCTGTGTAAGTTATCCTTACAAATTCAGAATGAAGCACATTATTTAGCCTATCTAAAAGACCTTTGTCAATAAATGAATTAAAAAATTCTATTTCATCAGGCGCATGATCCATGACATATTGAATTACATACTTAATCATATCCTCAGCTAAATTCATGTTGTCTTTTATGTCTGCGAAAGCAACTTCCGGTTCTATCATCCAAAATTCTGCAACATGTCTTGCAGTATTGGAATTTTCTGCTCTAAAGGTAGGGCCAAAAGTATAAATATTCTTATAGGCTAAGGCATATGCTTCACCTTCTAGTTGACCACTCACAGTAAGGTTTGTTTCCTTGCCGAAGAAATCCTGAGAAAAATCAATTTCTTTCTCATTTACCTTGGGAATATTATGAAAGTCCAATGTGCTCACACGGAACATGTCTCCTGCGCCTTCACAATCGCTTCCAGTGATGATAGGTGTCTGCACATATACAAACCCTCTCTCTTGAAAAAAACTATGTATGGCAAATGCCGTAAGAGATCTGACTCGAAACACCGCAGAAAAAGTATTGCTTCTGGGTCTTAAATGTGCAATCTCCCTTAAATATTCAAAAGAATGCCTTTTTTTCTGTAAAGGATAATCAGAATTTGAAGGCGCTTCTAAGGTGATTCCGTTACATTTCAATTCATAAGGCTGCTTTGCTTCCGGCGTAAAAACCAATTTGCCTGTAACCGAAAGGGCTGATGCCGTTGTAAATTTTGAGATGCTTTGGAAATTTTCTATTTCATCGTCATAAACAAGCTGTAAGTTTTTAAAACATGTCCCATCATTTAACTCAATAAATCCAAATTTTTTTGAACTTCTATGTGTTCTAATCCAACCATTAATGTGAATATCACCCTCACAAAAATGTTCTGGATTGATATGAATATCTTTTATTTCAACTTTATTCATTATATCATCTCTCCTTCACTTCATTTTCTTTGTCCCATAGGGCTATTATATATTTTAGCCTTTTTGCTGTAAAGCATAAGTCACATTATTAACTTAATAATGAATAATTAATAATGAACAATGAATAATGAAGGTAGATTGTGTAAGTTTACACAATCATCTTCTATGTGCGCCCATGCTGGCCGCACTAATAAAAAGAAGAGATTCTTTGCAACCGCAAAGAATCCACCTTCATTATTCATTATTCATTGTTCATTATTCATTAATCATGTTCATTATTCTTTAATCTATGGGTTTCATTGTAGGAAACAAAATTACATCTCTTATGGAGGGTGAATCTGTTAATAGCATAACCACACGATCAATGCCTATTCCTAATCCTCCAGTTGGAGGCAGTCCTACTTCAAGAGCCTTTACAAAGTCTTCATCCATCATTTGAGCCTCTTCATCTCCAGCTTCTCTTTGCTCTAACTGTTGCTCAAACCGTTCCTTTTGGTCGATAGGATCATTGAGCTCAGAGAAGGCATTGGCGATTTCCCAAGTATTAATAAAGGCTTCAAATCTTTTTGTTCTACGTGGGTCTTCCGGATCCTTTTTCGCAAGGGGGGATATTTCAACAGGATGATGGGTAATAAATATGGGCTGAACAAGTTTCTCCTCACAATATTCCTCAAACAAAGCATTAATTACGAATCCTCTTGTCATTTTATCAGCATCTTGTATATGCCTTTCTTTAGCAATAGCAATGGCCTCTTCATCTGTTTGAATAATAGAAAAATCAACACCTACATATTCTTTAACCGCATCCTCCATGGACATTCTTTTCCAAGGGGGCGTTAAATCAATTTCTTTACCCTGATAATTTATTTTCATTTTCCCTAATGTTTTCTCAGCAACCTGTGAAATCAAACTTTCCGTAAGTTCCATCATGTCCTCATAATCTGCATAAGCCTGGTAAAGCTCTATAGCCGTATACTCAGGATTGTGTTTAATGGACATGCCTTCATTTCTAAACATTCGGCCCATCTCATAGACTCTGTCAAAACCCCCAACAATTAATCTTTTTAGGTATAGCTCGTTGGCAATACGAAGATACATGTCTATGTCTAAAGTATTATGATGGGTAACAAAAGGTCTTGCAGAGGCACCCCCGGCAATAGGGCTTAAAATAGGGGTGTCTACTTCAATATAATCACGATCATCTAAAAAAACTTTGACTTCTTTAAGCATTTTAGACCTGAGAATAAATGTATTTTTAACTGAAGGATTTACAATAAGGTCTACATGTCTTTGCCTGTATCTTAAGTCTGTATCTTTTAGCCCATGCCATTTTTCAGGAAGTACCTGAAGGGATTTTGAAAGTAAAAGCAACTCACTTACCTTTACAGATGTTTCTCCATGCTTTGTTTTAAAAACAACCCCTTTTATCCCTAAAATGTCACCAATATCATAGGTGATAAAATAGTCATATTCTTCATCTCCAAGGGCATCTTTTCGAACGTAACATTGAATTCTACCTAGCTTGTCCTGAATATCGATAAAGGATGCCTTTCCCATCTGACGTTTTGCCATTATTCTTCCAGCTATGGAAATTTCTTTTCCTTCCATAGTATCGAATTGCTCTATAATATCTTCACTAAAATGGGTTACGTTATAATTTTCAATAATAAAAGGATCTCTTCCTTTTTCTCTTAACTCTTGGAGCTTAGTTCTTCTCACCTGCAAAACTTCAGATATGTTGCTGTCTGTGCTCATTTATTTTTACACCACCTATAGTTTTTTACTAATATATTTCAAGAATTTCAAACTTGATTGTCCCATCTGGCACTTGAATTTCAACAATGTCACCCTTTTGCTTTCCGATAAGGTTTCTTCCAACTGGAGACTCATTGGAGATTTTAAATTCATATGGGTCTGCTTCTGTTGATCCAACAATGGAATAGTCAATTATCTCATCATATTCTAAATCCTTTAATTTTACTTTTGTCCCGATATTTACCTGGTCATAAGAAAGACCATCTTCATCGATAATCGTAGCTTTTCTTAAAGTGCTTTCTAACTTTGCAATCTTTTCTTCTAACTCCGCTTGCTCAGTTTTTGCAGAATCATATTCTGAATTTTCACTGATATCACCAAAAGAAATAGCTTCTTTAATTCTTTCTGCAACGTCTTTTCTCTTTATTGTTATGAGTTGTTCCAATTCTGCTTCAATTTTATTATAGCCATCCTTGGTTAATAATACTTCATCTGTCATTGTTTTCGCTCCTTTACAATTTTATATAAAAAATATAATTCCTTGAATCTTGCTACTCATTTTAATAATTATATGTTGACTGAGCTAAAATATTCAAAAGGAAAACCTTCAAATTTTGCCAATTTTTAATATGCAATTATAATTTTTTTATTTCGAATCATTATAAGATACATAGCAATGCTTGTCAAGAGAGCGCAAGGATGATATTTAGGATTTAACTGAAATACTCTTAACCAATCAGAGATTGGAGAGTTTCCACGGAGCGAATGGCAACTTTAACTAATCAACTGAAAAACTCTTGACCAATCAAGATTGGAGAGTTTCTGTATGAGACCTGCGACGTAATCAAAGATTACTGCTAGGGCTTCATGATTAGAAAGTTCCA
>JADQBM010000115.1:0-2983 GCA_016278615.1 Clostridia bacterium
GTTAGGGCTGAGATGAAAAAAGTTGTTTGGCCAAGCAAATCTGAATTGGTTTCTTATACAGGCGTAGTACTTTTTACCTGCCTTGTTTTTGGGTTAGGGATATGGCTGTTAGATTCCGTTTTTACGGGTGCCCTTAAGGCTATTTTGAATATAAATCTATAGTTGAAAAGGAGGGAAGAGTGGAATCACTCGATTCTACTCCTTAATATTTAATATGTCTGAAAATGCGCAATGGTATGTTGTACATACATATTCGGGACATGAAAACAAGGTAAAAGCAAATCTTGAAAAAATTGTGGAGAATAGAGGCATGCAGGATATCATTTTGGAAATCGCTGTGCCTACTGAAGACAGAATTGAAGTAAAGAATGGGCAAAAAAAGATTAAAACACGAAAAATGTTTCCCGGTTATGTAATAGTAAAGATGCAGATGAATGACGAGTCATGGTATGTGATTCGAAACACACAGGGTGTTACAGGATTTGTTGGCCCTGGCTCAAAGCCCATCCCTTTATCAGATGAAGAAGTAAGGAAAATGGGCATAGAAAAAATATCATATGAGATGGATGTGGCACCGGGTGATAATGTTAAAGTGATATCGGGTCCATTTGAAAGTTTTATGGGAACTATTGAAGAAATTAATCCAGAAAAACAAACCCTTAAAGTGCTTATATCTATGTTTGGAAGAGAAACGCCTGTTGAATTAGAATTCAATCAGATTGACAAGCTCTAAATCAGAGATTAGAGATAGAGGGAATACTTTGCTTATGTAAAGTATTTACTATATCTTAAATCATATATTTAAATCAGACAGCAATTTATATATTGCTCGAAGATGATAAGTGAAAGATGAGAGATGAAAGTTAATGTAAAAATTTGTTTAGACAAATTTTATCAATAATTCTTAATTCTTAATTCTTCATTATTAATTCACATTGAATGAGGAGGTGGAAATATGGCAAAAAAGGTTGATGGTTTTGTAAAACTGCAGATACCAGCAGGGAATGCAACTCCTGCACCACCGGTAGGACCTGCTTTAGGACAAAAAGGCGTTAATATTATGGAATTCTGTAAACAATTCAACGCAAAGACGTCGGATCAAGCAGGAATGATTATACCTGTTGTAATAACTGTATATCAAGACAGGTCATTTACTTTTATTACAAAGACGCCGCCAGCAGCAATACTACTCAAAAAAGCGGCCAATATAAAAAGTGGTTCTGGCGTCCCTAATACTACAAAGGTTGCAACTGTTAATTTAGCTCAAGTTAAAGAAATTGCACAGATTAAAATGCCTGACCTAAATGCAGCAAATTTAGACAGTGCCGTAAATATGATTAAGGGTACTGCAAGAAGTATGGGAATTGTCGTTAAAGACAAGTAATGACAAAAGATTAGTGGGAGGCAAACACCGTTAATACCACAAGGAGGAATGGAAATGAAAAGAGGAAAGAACTATCAAGACAGTATCAAGTTGGTAGATAGATCTAATTTGTATGAAGTTACAGAAGCTATGGATCTTATCTTACAGACAGCAAAAGCAAAATTTGATGAAACAGTAGAAGCGCATATCAAACTTGGAGTCGATTCAAGGCATGCAGACCAACAAGTTAGAGGTGCAATTGTACTACCACATGGAACAGGTAAAACAAAGAAAGTACTTGTATTTGCTAAAGGTGAAAAGGAAAAAGAAGCCTTGGATGCTGGTGCAGACTTCGTTGGAGCAGATGATTTAGCAAATAAAATTCAAAAAGAAAATTGGTTTGACTTTGATGTTGTAGTAGCTACTCCAGATATGATGGGTGTAGTAGGTAAACTTGGTAGAATATTGGGACCAAAAGGACTCATGCCCAACCCTAAGTCAGGAACCGTTACTTTCGAAGTTGAAAGAGCAATCAATGAAATCAAAGCAGGTAAAGTTGAGTACAGGTTGGATAAAACAAATATCATACATGTGCCCATTGGAAAAGTTTCTTTTGGAGCAGATAAACTAATAGAAAACTTTACAGCTTTAATGGATGCCGTTGTAAAGGCCAAGCCAGCAGCAGCCAAAGGGCAATATTTAAGAAGTGTTGCAGTATCCAGTACAATGGGTCCTGGAATTAAAATAAATCCCATGAAGGCTTTGGGATAAAACAAAAATAAAATAAGAATACAAACCGTAGACAGCAGGGACATAATGTTTAATAATCCTGCCTAGGTACTATATATAAAAAATAGGCCTTTTTCTGTCTGCGGTAGAGAAGGCTTTGTTTATTTCGGATGAGTGTCATTAATTAATCTAAATGATCATATATGGCTTAATCCTTAATAACATAGATTCAAGCTTCTTCATAAATAAAGTAATATGCTGAAGAGGCCAAAGGAAAATCTATAGAGGAGGTGGAAAAATGTCTGCAAACCAAGAAGCAAAAAAAGTAATTGTTGAAGAAATAAAAAACAAATTACAAAATGCGCAATCTGCTGTGGTAGTAGATTATCGTGGACTTTCAGTCGATGAGGTTAATGCATTAAGAAGGTTAATGAGAGAAGCTAATGTTGAATACAAAATATACAAGAATACACTTATGAATTTAGCTGTACAAGGATCTGACTTCGAAGAATTAACCAAAGTGCTGGAAGGACCAAGTGCATTTGCTTTCGGATATGATGATGCCATTGTACCAGCAAGAGTATTAAATGGGTTTATGAAGCAAACAAAAAAAATGGAGTTTAAAGCAGGAATTGTAGAAGGCAAGTTTTTTGATATGGAAGGGATGAAAGCCATTGCAGTTCTTCCTTCAAGAGAAGAGCTTATTGGTAAATTTCTTGGAAGCATTAAATCCCCTATTGCAAACTTTGCATACTTGCTTCAAGCCATTGTTGATAATCCCGAATGTTTAAACAAAACTGTTGTGGAACCTGAACCAACAGTAGAAAATAAGGTTGAAGCAGTTGAAGCAGTTGAAGCAGTTGAAGCAGTTGAAGCAGTTGAAGCAGTTGA
>JADQBM010000115.1:2993-14954 GCA_016278615.1 Clostridia bacterium
AAGCAGTTGAAGCAGTTGAAGCAGTTGAAGCAGTTGAAGCAGTTGAAGCAGTTGAAGCAGTTGAGACAGTTGAGACAGTTGAAGAAAACAAATCTGAAGAAAAACAATAAACTGAAAAAGATAATTAAGGAAATATGGAGGTGTTTTAAATGATAAAGGAACAAATTATTGAAGCGATAAAAGGCATGACGGTATTGGAAGTAAACGAATTAGTAAAAGCTTGCGAGGAAGAGTTTGGTGTATCAGCTGCTGCCCCAGTAGCCGCAGCAGGAGCTGCAGTTGCAGCGGAAGAAGTTGAAGAAAAAACTGAATTTGATGTGGTTCTTATTGGAGCAGGTTCGCAAAAAATTAAAGTAATCAAAGTAGTTAGAGAAATAACAGGACTTGGCTTAAAAGAAGCTAAAGATGTTGTTGATAATGCTCCTGGCAACATTAAAGAAGGCATTTCAAAAGAAGAGGCTGCTGAACTTAAAAACAAACTAGAAGAAGTCGGTGCTTCCGTAGAAGTTAAATAGTTTAGTTTATAAACTGCCGAGTCAATATAATTGACCCGGCTTTTCTTTTATACAAGGCATAATCATTTTCCATTGGATAAGTTAGAATTTTAAATTCTATTTAATGTTGACACGCTTATCCTGTTGTGATATTATGTTAAATTGCCATACACGTATAAAAAACCATATATAGTATGAAAAATACAAAAAATGTTAATAGTATAATACAAATACATTTTCTTTAAAAAGAATGAATCATTTGATGTTTGTTCAGTAACATTTTTTCTGCAAGGAGTGAAGAGCATGCCCCACCCTATTAAAACAGGTAAAAAAGTCAGAATGAGCTATTCCAAGATTAATGAAGTAGCATCAATGCCGAGCCTTATCCAAATTCAGAGAGATTCATATGAGTGGTTCCTGAAAGAAGGTCTGAAAGAAGTATTTGAAGATATTTCTCCCATAAAAGATTACGCAGGAAACCTTATACTCGAATTTATCGACTATTCTATTGAAGATAATCCCAAATATGAAGTAGAAGAGTGCAAAGAAAGGGATGTTACCTACGCGGCCCCTTTAAAGGTGAAAGTCAGATTAATTAATAAAGAGACTGGTGAAGTCAAAGAACAAGAAGTATTTATGGGAGATTTCCCGCTTATGACAGATAAGGGTACTTTTATTTATAATGGTGCCGAGAGAGTAATTGTTACGCAATTAGTTCGCTCCCCGGGGCCTTATTATAATATGGAAATTGACAAGTCAGGAAAAAGATTATTTTCAACTACCATTATTCCCAACAGAGGCGCATGGCTAGAATATGAGACGGACTCTAATGAAATCGTTTCGGTCAGAGTAGATCGTACCAGGAAACAGCCTGTTACTGCCCTGCTTAGGGCGATGGGCTATGGTTCAGATTTAGAAATCATTCAACTTTTGGGAGAAGATGAAAGGTTGCTAAAATCATTAGAAAAGGATCATACGAATAATGTAGATGAAGGGCTTCTTGAGATATATAAGAAGTTAAGGCCAGGAGAACCACCAACAGTGGATAGTGCAAAATCTCTTATAGACTCTTTATTTTTTGATCCTAAAAGATATGACTTGGCAAGAGTTGGCCGTTACAAATACAATAAAAAACTGGGCCTTACCAACAGACTTATTGGATGTAAAGCCGCAGAAGATGTCATTGATTCGGAAACCGGTGAAATCATTGTAAAAAAAGAAGAGAAAATTACAAGACACAAAGCAATAGATATTGAAAATACCGGTATTAAGTTTGTTCATGTTTTTGACGATGAAGGTAAAATTGTTAAAGTATTAGGAAATAATTTTGTAAACATAAGAAAGTTTATAAGTATTAATATTGACGATCTTGGAATACCGGAAAAAGTCTATTATCCAGTATTAAAAGAGATATTAGATAACTTTAAAACAGACAAAGAAATTAAAGAGGCATTGGTCTCCAATAAAGCAAAACTTTCACCAAAGCATATTATTGTTGATGATATCATTGCTTCCGTTAGTTATATTCTTAATCTTGGCCATGGTATTGGTCATGTTGATGATATTGACCACTTAGGCAATAGAAGACTTAGAACCGTTGGAGAGCTCCTTCAGAACCAGTTCAGAATTGGTCTCTCTCGAATGGAAAGAGTTGTAAGAGAAAGAATGACCATACAGGACATGGATATCATTACACCACAAGCGCTTATTAACATTAGACCTGTTACAGCTTCTATTAAAGAATTTTTTGGAAGCAGTCAGCTTTCTCAGTTTATGGATCAAACAAACCCATTGGCTGAATTAACCCATAAAAGAAGACTTTCAGCATTGGGCCCAGGAGGACTTTCAAGGGAAAGAGCAGGATTTGAAGTAAGAGATGTCCATCACTCTCATTATGGCAGAATGTGTCCTATTGAAACCCCTGAAGGACCAAATATTGGGTTGATTGGATCTTTGACAACTTACGGAAAGATTAATGAATACGGTTTTATTGAAGCACCGTATAGAAGAGTAGATAAAGAAAACGGCATTGTAACAACAGAAATACATTATTTAACAGCAGATGAAGAAGAAACACTCATTATTGCTCAGGCAAATGAGCCATTAGACGAAGAAGGACGATTTATCAATCAAAGAGTTACGGCAAGAGGCTTTGGCGGCGATATTGATGTTGTTCCAAGAGAAGAAGCTGATTATATGGATGTTTCTCCAAAACAAGTTGTATCAGTAGCAACAGCAATGATACCTTTCTTGGAGAACGATGACGCTAACAGAGCCCTTATGGGATCTAATATGCAAAGACAAGCTGTACCACTGTTGATAGCAGAAGCACCTATTGTTGGTACGGGCATGGAATATCTTGCTGCTAAGGATTCAGGCGTTGTAATATTATCAAAAAATGCAGGAATTGTTGAACGTGTGGATGCCAATGAGGTGGTAATACGAAGAGATAGTGATGGTGGCAAAGACCATTTTAAACTATTAAAATTCAAAAGATCTAATCAGGGAACCTGTTTTAATCAGAAGCCCATTGTAAATAAAAATGAACATGTTGAGGCTGGAGAGCCTATAGCAGATGGACCCTCTACAGATCTTGGGGAGATCGCATTAGGCAAAAACCTTTTAGTAGGCTTTATGACATGGGAAGGTTATAATTTCGAGGATGCGATTCTCATCAATGAAAGATTGATTATGGAAGATGCATTAACGTCTATTCATATTGAGGAATATGAATCAGAAGCTCGTGATACCAAACTTGGACCTGAGGAAATCACCAGAGACATTCCCAATGTTGGTGAGGATGCTCTAAAAGACTTAGATGAGGAAGGGATCATACGAGTTGGTGCAGAAGTGAATGCTTCTGATATACTTGTTGGAAAAGTAACGCCGAAAGGTGAAACAGAACTGACTGCTGAAGAAAGACTTTTGCGGGCAATCTTTGGAGAAAAGGCAAGAGAAGTACGAGATACCTCACTTAGGGTACCTCACGGGGAAACAGGCATTATTGTGGATGTGAAGGTTTTTTCCAGAGAAAATGGGGATGAACTTCCACCGGGCGTTAACAAGTTAGTTCGTTGTTATGTAGCAACCAAAAGAAAAATCAACGTTGGAGACAAAATGGCAGGCCGTCATGGAAACAAAGGTGTTATTTCCAGAATACTTCCTGAGGAAGACATGCCTTTTATGGAAGATGGTACCCCTTTGGAGATTGTATTAAATCCTTTAGGCGTTCCTTCACGTATGAATATTGGGCAGGTTTTAGAAGCACACTTGGGTCTAGCTGCAAAACATAAAGGTTGGTTTATAGCAACACCTGTTTTTGATGGTGCAAGAGAACATGACATTATCGAGTTGTTAAAAGAATGTGGTTATCCGGAAACAGGCAAATTGCATCTTTATGATGGCAGAACTGGTGAATCTTTTGATAACTCTGTAACGGTTGGATATATGTATATGCTGAAACTTCATCATTTAGTAGATGATAAAATTCATGCAAGAAGTACCGGTCCATATTCTCTCGTTACACAACAGCCTCTTGGTGGTAAAGCTCAGTTTGGTGGGCAGAGATTTGGAGAAATGGAGGTATGGGCATTAGAAGCTTATGGCGCTGCTTATACACTTCAAGAGATATTGACCGTTAAATCTGATGATGTAGTAGGTCGTGTTAAGACTTACGAAGCCATCGTGAAAGGCGAGAACATACCAGAGCCAGGTGTTCCGGAATCCTTTAAAGTCCTTATTAAAGAAATGCAGAGTTTAGCATTGGACGTTAAAGTTCTTACTGAAGAAGATAGAGAAATTGAGATCAAGGAATCTGTAGAAGAAGAATTAAGTGAAATAGACTCAATATTAGAAGTTGAAGGCTTCTCATTGTATCCGAAGCCAGAAGATTCTTCTAAAGCGGTTGAAGAAGATCCAGATACTGATATAGAAATAGAAGAGGATTTAACCCTAATAGAAGAAGATGATTTGGATGTAGATTTAAACGATGATGATGAAACAGATGATGAAGTAGATGTTGTTTCTGAAGACGAAGACTTTTAAAAAAACCTAAAATTCACTATGAAGGGAGAGACGCCCCTTGTACGAACTCAATAATTTTGAATCACTAAAAATAGGTCTTGCCTCACCTGAGAAGATAAGAAGTTGGTCAAAAGGTGAAGTCAAAAAACCTGAAACGATTAATTACAGAACACTCAAACCTGAAAAGGAAGGCTTGTTTTGTGAAAAGATATTTGGACCTACAAAAGATTGGGAATGCCACTGCGGAAAATATAAAAGAATCCGTTATAAAGGCATTATTTGTGATAGATGTGGAGTCGAAGTAACAAAATCCAAAGTTAGAAGAGAAAGAATGGGACATATAGAACTTGCTGCTCCAGTATCTCATATTTGGTATTTCAAAGGAATACCAAGTAGAATGGGACTTGTATTAGATATGTCACCAAGATCTCTGGAAAAAATTCTTTACTTTGCATCTTATGTGGTAACTGACCCCAAAAACAGCCCCTTAACTTATAAACAACTTCTTTCAGAGCAAGAATACAGAGAATACAAAGAGAAATATAAAAATGGCTTTAAAGCCGCGATGGGTGCAGAAGCAGTGAAGGATTTACTGGCCTATATTGACTTAGAAAAACTGTCTCTTGATTTGCGGAAAAAATTAAAGGAAAGCACGGGTCAAAAAAAGATAAGAACTGTAAGAAGATTAGAAGTAGTTGAGGCTTTACGACAATCGGGAAATGGGCCTGAATGGATGATTTTAGATGTCATTCCAGTCATTCCCCCTGATCTGAGACCTATGGTTCAGTTAGATGGCGGTAGATTTGCAACTTCTGATTTAAATGATCTATATAGACGTGTTATTAATAGAAATAATCGATTAAAAAGACTGTTAGATTTAGGCGCACCTGATATCATTGTAAGAAATGAAAAAAGAATGCTTCAGGAAGCGGTGGATGCATTAATTGACAATGGGAGAAGAGGAAGGCCTGTAACCGGCCCTGGTAATCGACCTCTTAAATCTCTTTCAGACATGTTAAAAGGGAAACAAGGAAGATTTAGACAGAATTTACTAGGTAAGCGTGTCGACTATTCCGGTCGTTCTGTAATTGTAGTAGGTCCAGAACTGAAATTTTATCAGTGTGGGCTTCCTAAAAAGATGGCATTGGAACTCTTTAAACCCTTTATAATGAAAAGACTTGTTGAAACGGGTCTTTCCCACAACATAAAAAGCGCAAAACGAATGGTGGAAAGAGTAAAGACAGAGGTATGGGATGTATTGGAAGAAGTTATTAAAGAACATCCAGTTCTACTTAATCGTGCGCCTACCCTTCATAGACTTGGTATTCAAGCCTTTGAACCTGTTTTGGTAGAAGGTAAAGCAATTAAACTACATCCATTAGTATGTACAGCCTATAACGCTGACTTCGATGGAGACCAGATGGCAGTCCATGTTCCACTTTCAGTTGAGGCGCAATCCGAAGCAAGATTTTTGATGCTATCTGTCAACAACATCCTTGCCCCTAAAGATGGATCACCTATAACAACGCCAACACAGGATATGGTGCTTGGAAGCTATTATCTGACAGTTGAAGTGGATGGAGAAAAAGGCGAAGGCAAGATATTTAAAGACTTCGATGAAATGCTTATGGCATACAGAACAGGAGCTGTAAAACTTCATGCGAAAGTTAAAGTGAGAAAAAGACTTTTTGAAGGTGATAGAGGAAAACTTGTAGAGTCTACTGTTGGGCGATTCATCTTTAATGAGAAAATCCCGCAGGATATGGGATTTGTAAACAGAAATGTTGATAAATATTCTCTAGAAATAGATTTTTTATGCGACAAGAAAAAATTAGGTGTGATCATCAATAAATGTTTCAATAGGTTTGGCAACACCATAACAGCTGAAATGTTAGATCACATTAAGGAAATGGGATTCCATTATTCCACAATAGGAGCCATTACCATAAGTGTTTCCGATATGAAGATACCTGAAGAAAAGAGTAAATTGATATCTGAAGCCAATGAACAAGTTGATAAATATGAAAAAGCATTTAGAAGAGGGCTTATATCCGATGAAGAGAGATATGAAAAAGTTATAGAAACTTGGCAGAAAACTACGGAAGAGGTAGCAGATGCTCTAATGAACACATTGGGTAAGCTAAACAATCTATATATAATGGCTCATTCCGGAGCAAGAGGAAGTAAAAGCCAAATCAGGCAAATTGGCGGTATGCGTGGTTTGATGGCAAATGCTTCTGGGCATACCATTGAGATACCCATTAAATCCAATTTCCGAGAAGGGCTATCCGTACTGGAATACTTTATTTCTACAAACGGTGCTCGAAAGGGCTTGGCGGATACAGCGTTAAGAACGGCAGACTCGGGATACTTGACAAGAAGATTAGTAGATGTCAGCCACAATGTTATTATCAGAGAAATTGACTGCGGAACCAAAGAAGGCTCTGAAGTAAAAGCTTTTGTAGATGGAAAAGAAGTTATTGAATCCCTAAAAAGCAGACTGATTGGCAGATTTACATTCGAGGATATTAAACATCCAAAAACAAATAAAGTGATTATTAAATCAGGCGTTATGATTGATGAAGACACAGCAGAAACAATTGAAAAATCAGGAATCGAAAAAGTAACAATAAGGTCTGCCTTAGCCTGTCAAACAAAAAATGGTGTATGCTCTATATGCTATGGAAGAAATTTGGCAACAGGCGAAATGGTTAACATTGGCGAATCTGTTGGAATCATTGCGGCACAATCCATTGGAGAGCCAGGAACCCAATTAACAATGAGAACCTTCCATACCGGTGGGATTGCAGGAAATGACATCACCCAAGGTCTTCCAAGGGTTGAGGAATTATTTGAAGCAAGAAAACCAAAAGGATTAGCGATTATCTCGGAAATTAATGGCACCATCGCAATTAAAGGAACAAAGAAAAATACTGAGATTGTCGTAACAGCAGATGATGGAGAAGAAGGAAAATACAATATTCCATATGGCTCCAGATTGAAAGTAAAAGAAGGCGACTATATTAGTGCAGGTGATGAATTTACTCACGGATCCATTAACCCTCATGATATTTTGAGGATTAAGGGAATTGGAGGCGTTTATCAATATATCCTGAAAGAAGTTCAGCGCGTTTACAAATTACAAGGGGTTGATATTAATGATAAGCATATTGAAGTCATTGTCAGCCAAATGCTTTCAAAGATAAAGCTAGAAGATGCAGGGGATACTGATCTGCTTCCAGGCGGATTGTATAATATGTTTGAATTTGAAGAAGCTAATAAGCAGGTAGCCAGCGTAGGAGGGGAACTTGCCAATGGAAAACGTACTCTCTTAGGCATAACAAAAGCTTCATTGGCTACGAATTCATTCTTGTCTGCAGCATCATTCCAGGAAACAACTCGAGTTCTCACAGACGCGGCAATAAAAGGCAAAAACGACCGTCTGTTAGGATTAAAGGAAAATGTAATTATTGGGAAATTAATTCCTGCAGGGACTGGAATGAAAAGATATAAAAACATAGCTATTGATTATACGGACGCAGAGCCTGCAGAGACTCCTTCTGAAGAAGAAATTATTTGACACGTAAATTAGCAGGTGATATACTACTATAGTGCGTCAACTGAGCTTGACGCCTATGCTGTACACTTTTTTACAAATGAAAGAGAGGTCATACATTTGTATTACACTTGTATGACCATCTCTTCTAATTGTTGTAAAGATAAAAATAGGAGGTAAATCTATGCTTTCTGAGTACAGAAAAAAAGGGTTATTAGTAGTCGGAACCAAGCAAACATTAAAAGCACTTAGCGAGAGCAGATTAGAAGAAGTTTTCATCGCACAGGATGCAGAAAAGTATGTTATACGTGGTATAGAAGAAGCAGCAAATGATAAACAGACCGTGATCACCCTTGTACCTTCTATGAAAAAATTAGGTAAAGATTGTGGCATTACAGTAGGTGCTGCCACGGCTGGAATACTTAAAGAAATTTAAGATTTAAGATTTAGGATTTAAGATTGATGGAGGGTTTTGTTGCACAAAACCTACATTATAGAAGTAAATTAATAAAGATATTATGAGTTAAGTGAATTGTCGCGATTAGTTATTTGCCATGAAAAATTGAGAATTAAGCATGAAGAATTAAAGAATTATGGAGATTTTGTATAACAAAATCCACCTTAAATCTTAAATCCTAAATCTTAAATCTTAAATTAAAAGGGTTATAGTAGTTCAACTATAATATAGATAGAAAAAAACAAAGGAGGTGTGCCGACAAATGCCAACGATTAATCAATTAGTTAGAAAAGGAAGAGAAAGATCAGAATTTAAATCTACTGCACCAGCACTTTTAAAAGGGCTTAATTCTCTCAGAAGAATACAAACTGATACTACTGCCCCCCAAAAAAGAGGTGTGTGTACTTCCGTAAAAACGATTACGCCTAAGAAACCTAACTCTGCTTTGAGAAAGGTTGCTAGAGTACGTCTAACAAATGGTATCGAAGTTACAGCTTATATTCCCGGAATTGGACATAATCTTCAGGAACATAGTGTTGTATTGATTAGAGGTGGAAGAGTAAAAGATCTTCCAGGTGTCAGATATCATATTGTAAGAGGAACTCTTGATACTGCCGGAGTAGCAAAAAGAAGTCAAGCGCGTTCAAAATACGGCGCTAAGAGACCAAAGAAATAATATTATCGGTTAAGTGCACCTCATTTGAGGGTTCATATATATATGTATGCACAACGACAAATTATTTGTCGAGTACCGATGAACAAATTTATGTTTAAGGAGGGAAGCAAAGTGCCTAGAAAAGGAAATATTCCAAAAAGAGAAGTACTTCCAGATCCAGTACACGGAAGTAAAGCTGTGGCTAAACTTATTAATAACATTATGCTTGACGGAAAAAAGGGTACAGCCCAAAAAATCGTCTATAATGCATTTGAAGCTATTAACAAAAGTACAGGGAATGACCCACTAGAAGTATTTGATAAAGCGTTGAATAACATTATGCCTATCTTGGAAGTTAAAGCAAGGCGTGTTGGAGGCGCAAACTATCAGGTTCCTATTGAAGTTAGACCTGAAAGACGTCAGACATTGGGGCTCAGATGGCTTACGAAGTACACGAAAGCCAGAGGAGAAAAAACCATGCAAGAAAGACTTGCTAAAGAAATTATGGATGCTGCGAATAATACTGGAGCTTCAGTTAAGAAAAAAGAAGATACACATAAAATGGCTGAGGCAAACAAAGCTTTTGCACATTACAGATGGTAATTAATTTTACTGATTTATATACTCACTATTGTAGGAGAGGAGGGATTTATTATGCCTAGACAATTCCCCTTAGAAAAGACTAGGAATATCGGTATTATGGCGCATATCGATGCAGGGAAAACAACAACGACAGAAAGAATATTGTTTTATACCGGAAGGACTCATAAGCTTGGAGAAGTGCATGATGGCGCTGCTACTATGGACTGGATGGAGCAGGAACAAGAAAGAGGAATTACCATTACCTCTGCTGCTACAACAGCTCAATGGAACGATTCAAGAATCAATATTATAGATACGCCAGGGCATGTTGACTTTACAGTAGAGGTTGAAAGATCTCTTCGAGTGTTAGATGGTGCTGTAGCAGTTTTCTGTGCAAAAGGCGGCGTTGAGCCTCAATCAGAAACTGTTTGGCGACAGGCAGAAAAATATGGTGTACCAAGAATGGCCTTTATTAATAAAATGGACATTTTAGGTGCTGACTTTTTAAATGTAGTTGATATGCTGAAAGGAAGACTGAAAGCAAATGCAGTACCCATTCAGATACCCATTGGAAAAGAAGATGAATTTTTAGGAATTATTGACCTTGTTGAAATGAATGCAAGAATGTATAAAGACGATCTTGGTAAAGTAATGGAAGTTGTAGATATTCCTGAAGATCTATTAGATTTAGCCAATGAATGGAAAGCAAATTTACTTGAAGCAATCGCTGATGCTGGTGAAGAATTAATGATGAAGTACCTTGAAGGCGAGGCAATCTCGGTGGATGAGGTAAAAGCGGCAATCCGAAAGATGACTGTATCCAATGAAATTGTTCCTGTATGCTGTGGATCAGCCTACAAGAACAAAGGCGTACAACTTTTATTGGATGCCATTGTTGACTATCTACCTTCACCTCTGGATATACCCCCTATAAAAGGGATTCATCCAGATACAGAAGAGGTAATTGCACGAAGTGCTAATGAAGATGAACCTTTTTCAGCTTTGGCATTTAAAATTATGGCAGACCCTTTTGTAGGTAAATTAGCATTTTTCAGGGTTTATTCAGGGAACTTGAAATCAGGGTCCTATGTATTTAACTCTACAAAGGGCAAAAAAGAAAGAATTGGCCGTATTCTTCAAATGCACGCTAATAGAAGAGAAGATGTTGATGAAGTATTTGCAGGGGATATAGCAGCTGCTGTAGGATTCAAAGATACAACTACTGGAGATACCCTTTGTGATGAAAAAAACCCTGTTATACTGGAGTCTATGGATTTTCCTGAGCCCGTAATTGAAATAGCTATTGAACCTAAAACAAAAGCAGGACAGGAAAAAATGGGTATGGGCCTTGCAAAGCTTGCAGAAGAAGACCCTACTTTTAGAACTTTTACCAATGATGAAACAGGTCAAACCATTATTGCAGGCATGGGAGAACTTCACCTTGAAATTATTGTTGATCGATTACTTAGAGAATTTAAGGTGGAAGCTAATGTTGGAAAACCACAGGTTGCATATAAAGAAACCATAACAAATTATTCAGAAGTGGATTACAAGCATGCAAAACAAAGTGGTGGTCGTGGACAATATGGGCATGTGAAAATCAAAGTATTTCCAATGCCCCATGGAGAAGGATACGAATTTGTCAATTCTATTATTGGAGGTTCTATTCCAAAGGAATATATACCAAAGGTTGAGGATGGCATAAAGGAAGCTATGCAAAGTGGTGCTTTAGCAGGATATCCTGTTGTGGATGTAAAAGTTGAGCTTTATGATGGATCTTACCATGAGGTGGATTCCTCTGAAATGGCCTTTAAAATTGCAGGATCTATGGCCTTTAGAGAAGCGATGCGAAAATCAAACCCAGCACTATTAGAGCCCTATTTCAAAATTGAAGTAACGGTACCCGAGGAGTATATGGGCGATGTTATCGGCGATATCAGCTCCAGAAGGGGAAAGATAGAAGGAATGGAAGCAAGAGCAGGTGCACAGGTCATTAGAGGGCATGTGCCATTATCCGAAATGTTTGGGTATGCAACAGACTTGCGATCCAAGACACAGGGTAGAGGCGTGTATGTGATGCAGTTTGATCATTTTGAGACGGTACCTGAGAGCTTGGTTGAAAAGATTATAAAGAAATAATGCTAAGGAGGATTTAAAGATGGGAAAAGCAAAATTTGAAAGAAACAAGCCCCAT